>NZ_JBWYIN010000013.1:0-117481 GCF_056779765.1 Acinetobacter sp. 24-47-62 | reverse complement strand
GATGGTAGTGTGGGGTTACCCATGTGAGAGTAAGTCATCGCCAGCTCATTATTCTAAACACCCCCTTCAATAGAAGGGGGTGTTTTTTTATATCAAAAAATTGAAATAAAAAATTAAATATAAAGGGAAATGCATGGGGTACTGGAATATATCCGTTAAATACATTTTTAATCTTAAAATTGAAAAAAATAATCATATAGACGATAAATTTTATGTCTTGAACAGTTATAGCAACCTCTCTTATCCTTCTGATGCTCAAATTCATAATGTATGATTAGTCTCTATTGGTATACCTGTGTACATAGAAAAATGATCGCATAATCAATTGGTCGTGGTTGTATTTTAATGCTTTAAATAATGAGTGACTAAAATGCATGCGAGATGCAATAGAGGCATTTACATAATAAAAAGTAAGAGTGAAAAATATATTACTTAATTACTCATGAACAGAAGTTGCTTGAGAGGTCATGATATAGTGAATTTAAAAGTTTTAAATCCGAATATATTTAAGGATACGCGATGACCAATTCAGAAAAAAAAATTGAGTGTGATTATTCTCTTTATGTTGCCTCTAAAGCATCCCAAACAGGTCAATGGCTTGAAGTAAAAGATAAATTTAGCCAAAAAACATTTGCCCGAGTAGCCTTAGCAGATGCAAATACTTTAGAAAAAGCAATCCAATCTGCAATTGATGCAGAACAGGCAATGGCAAAATTAGAACCATTTCAAAAGCAAAAGATTTTATTACATTGTGTCAAACGCTTTGGCGAAATGAGAGAGGAATTAACTGCAATTCTGATTGCAGAGGGTGGAAAGCCATTAAAAGCAGCTCAGGCTGAAGTTGAGCGTCTTATAAATACCTTTCAAATCGCTGCTGATGCTGTTACACAAATGGACGATGGGCGTTTAATGCCATTGGCTGTGACAGCTGCTACACAGGGTTATACAGGTATGATTAAACATGTTCCGATTGGTGCTATATCATTAATTAGTCCTTTTAATTTTCCACTTAATTTAACTGCTCATAAAATTGCACCTGCAATTGCAGCAGGGTGTCCTTTCGTACTGAAACCTGCGTCACTTACACCAGTTTCTGCTCTAAAAATTGCAGAAGTGTTGGCGGAAACTGATTTACCTCAAGGTGCATTTTCAGTTTTACCTTGTCCTCGCGAACAGGCAGATATCTTGGTAACTGATGACCGATTCAAATTACTCAGTTTTACTGGATCGGATGAAGTCGGTTGGGATATGAAAGCACGTGCTGGTCGAAAAAAAGTCACCTTAGAGCTTGGTGGAAATGCTGCTGTTTTAATTGAACCTGATACTGAAATATCTGATGTGTTAATTGATCGTCTTATTGGGGGAGCTTATAACCATGCAGGTCAAGTTTGTATTAGTGTCCAAAGAATTTTAGTCCATGAAAATATTTATACGGATTTAAAGAAGAAATTAATTTCCAAAATAAAAAAAATCAAAGCGAGCGATCCAAATTCAGACTTGACCTTATGTGGCCCTATGATCAAGGAGGAAGAAGCTAAAAGGCTTAAAAAATGGGTCGATAAAGCGGTAAAGAAAGGAGCCAAAGTTTTAGTCGAAGGTCAGGTAAAAGGGGCTTTATTTGATCCAGTATTGCTAGAAAATGTTGATACGTCTTTAGAAATTTATAAAGATGAAGCTTTTGGGCCAGTAGCCATTCTAGAGAAGTATAAAGATTTTGAAAAAGGCATTGCTACAATTAATCAAAGCCGATTTGGTCTACAAGCTGGCGTTTATACACAAAGTCTGAATAAAATGATGTATGCGTGGAATCATTTACATGTAGGTGGTGTCATCATTAATGATATTCCATCATTCCGTGTAGATAATATGCCTTATGGTGGCGTTAAAGATTCGGGTCTAGGTCGAGAAGGGATTCAATCAGCAATTCGAGATATGCAAGAAGAACGATTGCTTGTGATTAAACAAGGATAAATTATTATTTATGTTAAAAGGAGCATAACGCTCCTTTTAAATTATTTAGTTTAGATTAACGCTGTGATTTAAAAATAAACATATTGAGTTAAAATTAATCAATAAGAATAAAAAAATGATGAAACACAGTTTTTTCCTGAATTAATTACAGAAAAATCTGATTAAAAGCGCTATTGTTAATTCATTAAACATCCTTTATTTCATCTTTCTTTAACCAAGAATATTAAATAAGGGGTGGTTTGTAATTCGAAAAAAATGCTCAAAAGGCCATTTCTGATTCAAACAACAAAATTTTAATGGTATGCAATTACTTGCGAGATAACATCAACAATAGCAGTAAGCGTGTACCCATTTACGGATTAGGTACTATATGACAGCTTCACGTGAAAATTGGAGCGCCAGATCAGGTTTTATTATTGCAGCTATTGGTTCTGCAGTAGGTTTAGGCAATATTTGGCGTTTTCCCTATGTCGCATATGAAAATGGTGGCGGGGCATTTTTAATCCCTTATCTGGTTGCAATTTTTGCTGCCGGTCTTCCACTTTTATTTTTAGATTATGCAGTTGGACATAAATACCGTAAGGCCCCACCTACAGCTTACAAGAAGTTGATGAATGGTGAATCATTGGGTTGGTGGCAAGTCGCTGTGACATTAATTATTGGTATTTACTATGCCAGTGTATTGTCATGGGCGGGTAGTTATATGTTCTACTCATTTGGTCAACAGTGGGGAAGTGATACAGAAAAATTCTTTTTCACCACCTATCTTCAGAATGGTGAAGGCTTAGCATTTGGATTTGTTCCGACCTTATTTATAGGTTTGGTTGTCGTTTGGGCGATCGTTATGTTCATCCTGTATGGTGGGGTGAAGAAAGGCGTGGAATTGTCGAATAAGATCTTTATGCCCTTGTTGGTGGTTTTATTTACGATTCTCGTGATTCAAGCTATTCGTTTACCAGGTGCTGTCCAAGGTTTAAATGCATTCTTTACACCAAACTGGGAAGCGATGGGCAACTATAAAGTGTGGTTAGCTGCATTTGGCCATATCTTTTTCTCGTTATCCGTTGGTTTCGGGATTATGTTGACCTACGCTTCGTATTTGAAGAAAAAAACGAATTTAACTGGTTCTGGACTAGTCGTTGCTCTTGCAAATTCATCTTTTGAAATTTTAGCTGGTATTGGGGTATTTGCAGCATTAGGTTTCATGGCCTACAGTGCGGGTGCTTCAGTTGATGATGTGGTATCTGGTGGTATTGGTTTAGCTTTTATCGCTTTCCCTAAAATCATTTCAAGCATGGGGGCTGGCGGAGACTTATTTGGCTTCTTGTTCTTTGCATCTTTAACAGTTGCAGGGATTACATCCATGGTCAGTATTCTTCAAGTTCCAATCGCAGGTTTTCAAGACAAGTTAGGATGGTCTCGTAAGAAGGCTGTGACAATTATTGCAGGTGGTTCAGCAATTGTTTCAACTTTATTGTTCTCAACTCACAGCGCGATTACCTTTGTCGATATTATCGATTACTTTGCCAATAATATTGGTATTGTCGCGGGTGGCTTATTATCAATTGTATTGGTGTCATGGTTCCGTCGACCATTGTTAAAGCAACTTCAAGAGCATGTAAATCAATATTCTAGTATTAAGCTAGGTGTTGGTTGGAACTTCATGTTGACGATAGTCACGCCAATTTCATTGTTAGCTGCGTTATTGCTAACTTTGAACTCAATATTTACTGAAGGTTATGGCGGTTATCCAATTGAGATTCTATTGCCAATTGGTGGCGGTGTAGTTGCAATCTTTGTATTCTGTGCGGTTGTTTTTAGTCGTCTAAAAGACAATGGACCTGAGGAGAAATAAGATGAATACTTCTGCTTTAATGATGCTTATTATCTCAACAGTGCTGTTATGGGGTGGTCTTATTTTAGCCATGATTCATTTGGCAAAAAACCCAGATGAGCTTGAAGATTAAACTACTTCAGATCAATATTAAAAAAGCCATGACACGAGTCATGGCTTTTTTATATGTCGGTAAATTAGAAATAAACTATCTTAAAAAATAGCATTAAATCTTTTGAATTAAACAATAATAGAATCCATCACCATGACCTTGTTGTGGCAATAACTGACGGCCGTGGATTTGTTCAATTCCCCAATTTACATTTAATTTGATTTCTTGAGCATCTGCATGCGTGTTGAAGAAATCAATCATTTGGTGTTCATTTTCAGCTTTCAAAATCGAGCAGGTAATATAAAGCATTGATCCGCCAACTTTGAGTTGTAGCCACATGTGATTCAGAATTTGTTTTTGAAGTTCAACCGTTTGTTGAATATCGGTAGATTGGCGAAGTAAACGAATATCTGGATGACGTCTTACAACTCCAATAGCAGAACACGGTGCATCAAGAATAATACAGTCAGCCTGTTCAGGTGCAGACCATACCGTAGCATCAGCAGTCAGTATTTCCACTGGTGCATACTGATTAAGAGCAAGACGCTCTAAGTTTTCACTTAGGCGGCTTAAACGTTTTGTATCGTGATCGACCGCATACAGCTTTTTAGGGCGATAACACTCTAAAATATGTGCTGTTTTTCCACCTGGAGCCGCACATGCATCAATTACGATTTTATCATCAAGATTTGGCAATAAGGTCGCGCAAAGTTGAGCATGTTCATCCTGAACAGAAAAACCACCTTCTTCAAAGCCAGGGAGGTGAGGAATATGCACGGATTGATCTAAGATAATGCCGACATCGGACCATTCACATGGATGAGCATCAATCCCTTCTTCATCAAGAATATCTAAATATTCCTCACGGCTTACCTGTCGTTCATTTACACGTAGTGTCAAAGGCGCAGCCAGTTTAAGCTCAGCTGAAAGCATTTCAAGATACTCTGGCCAATCTTTTTTCAAACGCTTAAATAGCCAACTAGGTAAACCATGGGCTTGGTCTAATGCTTCGCCGAATTCTTCAGTTTCACGTGAAACACGACGTAGAATCGCATTCACGACGCCACTTAAAGCCTCAAAACCAAGTTGTTTGGTGGCTGTTACCGTTTCTGAGATAGCCGCATGTGCTGGAATACGCGTGCAAAGCAGTTGATATAAACCTAAATATAGGCAGCTTTCAACGGTTTCATTGTTGAGCGGTTTAGTCAAAAGAGGGAGAGTAATTGCTTTAAGTGCATGCCATTGGCGTAAAGTGCCTAAAGTCAATTCATGAAATAAGGCCCGATCACGCTCACCAACCAATGAAAGATGTTGGGAAAGAACAGAGGTGAGGGATTGCCCATTCTGAACGGCTAGTAATGTTTTAATCACATGTCCGCGTAAATTTAAATGAGAAGATTGTTGGCTCATGCGAAGATCTGTCCTGGCTGCAATTTTTGACTTTGTAGAATTTGTGCAGCATTGAGCGCTTTACCGCCTGGCCACTGAAGTTGAGTGAGGCAAATCACTTGATGATCACCACACACAACGTGAACACCATCCTGATCGACAGCGATGATTTCACCGATTTGTTGAGTTGATGGAGTGAGTGAAGAAAGTTTCGAATTCCAAATACGTAAATTGTTGGTTTCATCAATAGGAGTGAAAGCTACGGGCCAAGGATTGAAAGCACGGATATTTCGATCAATCGTCACAGCATCATTTGCCCAGTTAATTTGAGCTTCAGCCTTCGACAGTTTATGTGCATACACTGTAAGTGATTCATCTTGAACTTCACGTGTATCTAAATAATGCTTTAAAGTGTCTTCACTTTCTAAAACAGCGAGAGTGGCTTCAGCCCCTTGTTGAGCCAGTTTATCATGTAAGGTTGCGGAAGTATCTTCAGCCGTAATAGGACAGATCGTTTTAAACATCATATCACCAGTGTCTAGACCAGCTGCCATTTTCATGATCGTAATACCTGTTTCAGTATCACCTGTCGCGATAGCACGTTGAATAGGGGCTGCACCTCGCCAGCGAGGCAATAAGGAACCATGAATATTCAAGCAGCCGTATTTAGGTGTATCCAAAACGACTTGAGGCAAGATTAAACCGTATGCTGCGACCACCATCACATCAGCATTGAAAGACTTGAGTTCAGCTTGAGCAGCCAAACCGTCCTCAGTCGACGATTTAAAATGTAAAGGTTGGTAAACAGGAATATTGTGCTCAAGCGCCAATTGCTTTACCGCTGACGCTGTCAGTTTTTGTCCACGTCCTGCTTTACGGTCTGGCTGCGTATACACAGCAACAATTTCATGAGAAGTCTTTAGCAAAGCTGCTAATGCACTCGCTGCAAATTCAGGGGTTCCCGCAAAGATGATTTTCACTCAGACACTTCCAAAACAATATAAAGAACATTATATGCCAAAAGCGATTTTCGCCCAAATAAGGTCGTAATTTGAAACGTTTTCATGTGCATTTTGTGCTTAAGGTGTGATTAATAAAATTTATGTATTTTTAAAAAAAGATTCATGAAAGTTTTGTATTACGATTTCAGATAAGGGTTTATAGTAGATCACATCTCTTACATCGATTTAGATCGTTGAGGGCAAATCAGACCTATACGAACAATTGCAAGCAATGGTTAACTGTTAATCAGAAAGCTGTCATAATAGAAGTAAGGTTCAACTGATTTAGCCTTATATTTCAGTATCATTTAGCCAGATTGAATATATATTCATCGAGCTCAGCTTAAGTTGGAAATAAAAATGCCTGACTATCGTTCGAAAACATCAACACACGGAAGAAATATGGCGGGTGCACGTGGCTTATGGCGTGCAACTGGAATGAAAGACGAAGATTTTGGCAAACCAATTATTGCAGTAGTCAACTCATTCACACAATTCGTACCGGGTCATGTGCATCTTAAAGACTTAGGTCAGCTTGTTGCACGTCAGATTGAACAAGCGGGTGGTGTAGCTAAAGAATTTAATACAATCGCAGTAGACGACGGTATTGCAATGGGTCACGACGGAATGTTGTATTCATTACCATCGCGTGACTTGATTGCTGACTCAGTCGAATACATGGTCAATGCACACTGTGCAGATGCAATGGTTTGTATCTCGAACTGTGACAAAATCACACCAGGGATGTTGATGGCGGCAATGCGCTTAAACATTCCTGTGGTGTTTGTTTCAGGCGGCCCGATGGAAGCTGGTAAAGTCCAAATTCGTGGTGGTGAACAAGCGATTGACCTTGTGGATGCCATGATTGTTGCTGCAGATGACAACTACACAGATGAAGAAGTAAAAGCATACGAACGTTCTGCATGTCCAACTTGTGGTTCATGTTCAGGGATGTTTACTGCAAACTCAATGAATTGTTTGACAGAAGCATTAGGTTTATCATTACCGGGTAATGGTTCAACACTTGCAACGCATGCCAACCGTAAAAAACTATTTGAGCGTGCGGGTCAGTTGATTGTTGAAATCACAAAACGCCATTACGAACAAAATGATTACAGCGTATTACCACGCAACATTGCCCCTAAAGCTGCTTATGAAAATGCCATGACTTTAGATATCGCGATGGGTGGTTCTACCAATACAGTACTTCACTTATTAGCGGCTGCGCATGAAGCAGAAGTTGATTTTACAATGGACGATATCGATCGTTTATCACGTAAAGTGCCTGTACTGTGTAAAGTTGCACCTGCGGTTAAAAATGTTCACATGGAAGATGTCCACCGTGCAGGCGGTATCATGTCGATCCTTGGCGAACTAGACCGTGCAGGTTTGTTAGATACTTCTGTACCAACCGTACACGAAAAAACATTAAAAGACGCTTTAGATAAGTGGGACATTATTCGTACTGAAAATGAAGAGGTATATAACTTCTATAAATCAGCACCGGGCGGTGTACCAACACAAACAGCATTCTCACAAGACCGTTACTACACACGTCTTGATGGTGACCGTGAGAAGGGTGTGATTCGTAATGCAGAACATGCATTCTCTAAAGACGGTGGTTTAGCAGTCCTTTACGGTAACATCGCACTTGATGGTTGTATCGTAAAAACTGCGGGTGTAGATGATTCTATCCTTAAATTCAACGGTACAGCACGCGTATTTGAAAGCCAAGATGATGCAGTAGAAGCAATCTTAGGTGGCAAAATCGTTGCAGGTGATGTGGTGTTAATTCGCTACGAAGGCCCACAAGGTGGTCCGGGTATGCAGGAAATGTTGTACCCAACAAGTTACTTAAAATCTAAAGGTTTAGGTAAAGATTGTGCGCTTGTAACTGATGGTCGTTTCTCAGGTGGTTCATCAGGTCTTTCGATTGGTCACGTATCTCCAGAAGCAGCTGAAGGCGGTACAATTGCTTTAGTTGAAGATGGCGACCGTATCGAAATTGATATTCCAAACCGTACGATTCACTTAGCAGTTGCTGATGATGTATTGGCAGCGCGCCGTGAAGTGCAAGAAGCTAAAGGTTGGAAGCCTGCGAAAGAGCGTCCACGTAAAGTATCTAAAGCACTTAAAGCGTATGCAATGCATGCAACAAGTGCTGCAAAAGGTGCAGTACGCGATATCTAATCTGCTTATAAACTAGATCAATCATGATTCAAAAGCATCCTTCGGGATGCTTTTTTAATTACGAAATGTTTGAATTTCATCTGAAAGCGTCAATTACATTAATGACAATATTTGATAGAAAGGTCATAAATATTGATCAATTCTCTTTGTCTTGATATAAGTTTTGCTCGCGTTCAAACTTTTTTAGTTTTAGAAAAAGTGATGAATTCGATACTTTGAGCACATAATTTACCAGTAAAATCATCTGAGGCACATCTCATGTCATTGTTACGCCGTTGGTTTGATCCACTACGATCGAGTTGGTTTTATCAGAAACCAAATCGTCAAGAGGTCTTGTCAACTGAGCAGGGTTTAACGATCTATCTTCGTTTAGATGATGTGTATAGTTATCTTGCAGTCCAGCAATTGGCACAATTAAATGACATTTTAAAAGATGAAATTAAGCCGTTAAAAATTGTTATCTCAGATACTGCTGCTGAAGCTCCAAATGATATGAGTCCTGAAGAGTGGCGAGATTACAGTCTACGTGATGCCCAAATTTTAGCGTACCAGCATCGTTTCGGATTCGATAATGAAAAGCCTGAAATACCAAGTGCTGAAGCGATTCAACAGGCAGAAACGATTTTACGAAATACCCCATTAACAGGTGAAAATTTTCTCTATTTATTGGAAGATGTCTTCCATATGTTGTGGCAACAGCAGTATGGAAAATTACGTACTTTGTATGTCATGGCTAGTCGACATCGAAAAGAACAACAAATCGCTGAGCGAACTTTTGATCACACGCCAGTTTTAGCAAGTTTTTTTGAGCTCGGTAATCGTCGGTATCATGCGGTAGATGATTTATTAAGATTGACCCGCCGTTTAAAACAACAAAGACTCTTGACCGGTAATCCTATTTTTCTCATCAATCATATTGAGTGGCGGGAACACCTAATGAATGATGCTGAAGAATTATCTGAGATTCAGGCGATGAATCCTGAGTTAGACCTCTATATTGCATTAGAAGATCCGATCTCTTGGTTATTATTAGCTTATATTAAAGAGGAACTTGCCGATTATTACGATATCCAACTTACCGTTTATCCATTGCAATATCAGGGACGAGATTTATTTGATTGGAGTTTGGCAACGCGTTTATCTAAACGAACAGAAGTAAAATTTACGCCGTTTTGCCGACCGACTCAGCATGCGACATATGAAATAGCACGATTGTTTTACAGTGTGCCTGAGGATCAACGTCTTGATGCAATGTATGAAATTTTGCAGGCTGTATGGAGTAAAGGTAAAGATCTATCGTATCGACCTCATATTCAAGCCTTAAAACAGAACTTGAATATCACGACGCTCACTGAAGAGTCGATCAGTCAAAAGCTGGAAGAAAATCAATTACTCTGTGAGATGAAATCACAACCTGATTTACCAGTGCTTGAGCTTCGTATCGATGGTAAGAGTTATGTGTTTAATAGCTTATATCGTGTATGGATGATTGAAAGTATTTTCAGTAATGTGTTAGAACAAAAGTACAAAAGTGAAAATGAATCTGAACACAGGGATACCGAATCAATTGAAAATCAATAAAGAAAAATGCGAAACCCTTCAGCAAGCTCGAGCACAAATAGATTCAATTGATCAAGCCATAACAGAATTAATTGGTTTACGCCAATATTATGTAGATCAGGCAGTTCGTTTTAAAAGAACTATCCAAGATGTACAGTCACCTGAACGTGTTGAAATAGTGATTGAAAAAATACGTGAATTGGCTACAAAGAATGGTGTGGATCCATTACTGATGGAAAAAATATATCGAGAGATGATTCAACACTTTATTCAAAGAGAGTTAAAAGAAATACGACCATAACAGTCGGAATTCTTAATAAGAATGAGGAAATTAGTTTCCTCTTTTATTCATTGAAATTTACAAAATATATAGCCGATTTGTGAACTGGTTCAACAAAGCTTAGTGTTACAAAAAATAATATTAAGTTAACATTTGGATACATCACTTTTTAGACTGACGGTCGAAGGCGCTATGGATACCCAGTTACAATTAGAAAAAATAGTCAAGGATCTTGAAAACTATAAAGTAGCCATTGATGCACATTCAATTGTAGCCATAACAGATGCACGTGGCGTCATTACTCATGTCAATGAGAAGTTTTGTAATATCTCACAGTATTCTTATGAAGAGCTGGTCGGATCAACACATAAAATTATTAATTCAGGCTATCACCCGAGAAGTTTTTTTAAATATATGTGGAAAGCCATTTCGAGTGGAGAAATTTGGAAAGGCGAAATTTGTAACCGAGCTAAAAATGGTTCTTTATATTGGGTTGAAACCACGATTGTGCCGCTTAAAGATAATAATGGCGTTTTACAAAACTATATCTCCATTCGAACTGATATCACACAGCTAAAAAATTCCGAAGACCATGCACGTTATATGGCATTACATGATGAATTAACGGGATTGCCTAACCGCCGTTTTATGCAAGAACGCATGTTGGAGGTGATTGAATCATGTAAACAAAATGGTACACATAGTGCACTCATGATGTTGGATTTGGATAACTTCAAAAATATTAATGACACGTTAGGACACGATCGTGGAGATGACCTACTCAAAATGGTCTCGGTGCGCCTTATGGAGTGTGTGGCACAGCAGAATGCAATTGTCCGTCTTGGTGGAGACGAGTTTTTAATTATTCTTTCAGATTTAGATCCAGATGAAACGATTGCTAATCAAGCAGTGATGCAAATCGCTGATAAAGTTCGTGCTGCATTAAATGAGCCTTTCGTATTAAAGGATAATAAAATCCATACTAGCTCTAGTATCGGAATTTTTATTTTCCGTAATTCAAAATTGCCAAAAAATGAGTTGCTTAAGTACGCCGACATGGCGCTGTATCAAGCTAAAGAAAATGGTAAAAACTGCATATGTGTTTTTGATCCTGAAATGGAACAAAGTGTTATTGCTAAAGCTGCTTTATTAAATGATTTAAGATTAGCTTTATTACGAGATGAGTTCCAACTTTATTATCAGATTTTAGTAAATCGTGAAGAGGAAGTGATTGGGTATGAGGCCTTGCTACGTTGGAGTCATCCTGAACACGGTTTGATTTTACCAGGTCGATTTATTGAAGAAGTGGAGAAAACTGATCTCATACATGATGTTGGTAATCGTGTATTAGTATTAGCATGCCAACAGTTAAAAGATTGGAGCCAATACCCAGAATCTTCAAACTGGACGATTTCAGTCAATATTAGTGTCGAACAATTCCGTAAGACTGACTTTGATAAAAATGTGCTTCGGATTATTGATGAAGCAGGAATTGATCCAACATTATTACGTTTAGAACTTACTGAAAGTATGTTCTATACCGATATGCATAACTCAATTGAGAAAATGAAAAAGCTCATCGAGCGTGGATTAAGATTCTCTATGGATGATTTTGGAACAGGATATTCTTCATTGAATTACCTCAAAATGCTTCCACTGGATCAACTCAAAATTGATCGTTCATTTGTAGAAAATATTGTCGGTAATCCACGCGATATTGCTATTGTGAAAACGATTATTGATTTAGCACAAATTCTCGATCTGAATGTGGTGGCAGAGGGTGTAGAAACTGAAGAGCAGTTCCAAGTTCTGAAAGAAAATGGCTGTAATACGTTTCAAGGCTATTATTTTGGTCGACCTCAACCGATTGAAAAAAATCTTAAAATACTTAATTAGAATAAAAAATTAAAAAAGAGAGCATTAAGCTCTCTTTTTTTATATGCGATAGATTTTTAGTTAGACTTTCCACCTAAGCTAAAGAACCAATTCAGGAATAATGCAGCAAAGGTAGCCGTTCCAATACCACCTAAATTGAAGCTACCAAATTGAAGCGCAAAGTCACCAGTACCTAAGATCAGCGTGATCGCAGCAATCATGAGGTTTTTATTTTTAGAGAAATCGACACGATGTTCGATCCAAATTTTAGCACCAGCGATGGTAATTAAACCAAACACCACAATTGATGCACCTGCAAGAATCGCAGTTGGAATGGTTTGAATAATTGCACCAAATTTTGGTGATAAGCCAAGGAAAATTGCGAATACACCTGCGATGGCGAAAATAATCGTGGAATAGACACGTGTCACAGCCATCACGCCAATATTTTCCCCATAAGTGGTCATGCCTGGAGCACCTACACCACCGGCTAATGATGTTGCAACACCATCGGCTACAAACGCTTTACCAATATGTGGGTCTAGATTTTCACCAGTCATGGCAGAGACTGCTTTGATGTGACCTAAGTTTTCAGCCACTAAAATTAAAGCTACAGGAGCAATGATGAGCATCGCGTCCGTACTCAACTCAGGAGCATGAAAGTTAGGCAGACCAAACCATGCAGCTTGTGTAATCGGCGTGAAGTTAATTGGAGTACCGTAACCCATGATATTCGTAATAACAAAGTATACGATATAAGACAGCACCAAACCCACAAGTAAAAGTAGGCGTTGTAGCATCCCTTTGGTGAATACTGCAATTGAAGCCATACACATGACAGTAATCAATGCCATCCACATATTAAATGGATTACCCGCGACACTTTTTACCGTTACCGGTGCAAGATGCAGACCGATGATCATGACCACAGAACCTGTTACGACAGGAGGCATGAGCTTTTCAATCCATCGAGTACCTGTTGCCATCACCAGAAAACCAATTAAGGCATAAAGGACACCACAGGCAATAATTCCCCCAGCAGCTAATGCAATATTCGCATTTGCTCCAGCACCGGCATAGCCCGTTGCCGCGATGACTACACCAATAAAAGCAAAGCTTGAGCCTAAATAACTGGGCACTCGACCGCCAGTGATGAGGAAAAATAACAGGGTACAAATACCTGACATTAATATAGCAAGATTAGGATCAAAACCCATTAATAATGGTGCTAAAACTGTCGCACCAAACATGGCAAAAGCATGTTGAATGCCAAGAACTACACTTTGCGCAGGAGGTAAATATTCGGTCGTGCCAACAGGACGCGTATCAATATCATCCGTGAAGGGACGCCATTTAGGAAACCAACTGGTCATAAAGTGAGCACTCAATAGTTAAATTGTGCACATCATACGCCTGTTTTATGAGAAATCATCTGTTTCTTGAAAAATTATTAAAACTAATGGTCTGACTTTTATTGAATTTTTACCCATCGGTAAAAAAAATATGTTTTAAAAATAAAGTAAAATCAGCCTATTGCAATTCAGCTATATCAAAAAAATCTATATCCATATTGAGTAAAAAATTTATAGGTGCTTTGTTGTTATTACTGAAAATTAGAATAAAGTCTTTAAATTGCTCAAGCCCATAAAGGTACTTGAGCATAGACAGTCGTGAAATCAACCCGTATTACGTAATCCAGCAGCAATACCTGCAATACTTACCATTAATGCATGGTCAACCTCAGTTTGTTCGACAGTTCGTTCAGCTAAATATTCGCGACGTCTTTTCATGAGTTCTGCTTGTAACAGGTGTAATGGAAGAAGATAGGGTTTACGAATCTTCATGGCTTGATCAAGAACTTCATTAGAACTGAGTAATTTAGATTCACCTTTCATTGCCAATAAAGTTTGTACTGCGTCATGTAAGCGTTGGCGTAGTTCCGCACCCAATACTTTAAGATTTTCATCTTGGGTGAGATGAGATTCATAATACAATGCGACATTGCTATCTGATTTAGATAGCACCATCTCCAACATATCAATTAAAGTTTGGAAATAAGGCCATTGTTCTAACATTTCATCTAGCTCAGCTTTGTGACCTTCTGAAATGACTTGATTGATGGCTGCACCAGTACCTAACCATGCTGGAAGCATTAATCGAATTTGAGTCCATGCAAATACCCATGGAATTGCACGTAAGGATTCAATACCACCGCTGATTTTTCGTTTCGCTGGTCTTGAACCCAAAGGTAGCATCTGTAATTCAAGCTCTGGCGTCACGGTTCTTAAGTATTGGACAAAATGAGGGTTTTCGCGGACTGTTTGACGGTAAACATTCACAGAGAGTTCCGTCATTTTGTGCATCAACTCGCGCCATGCTGCCTTGGGTTCTGGTGGTGGGAGTAAAGTCGCTTCTAAGGTAGCTGCGGTATAAATTTCTAAATTTTGCAGTGCGATTTCTTCTAATCCAAATTTGAATCGGATCATTTCGCCTTGTTCGGTCACACGGATTGCACCTGAGATTGAGCCAGGTGGTTGTGAAAATAGTGCTTGTTGGGTTGGAGCACCACCACGACTAATTGAGCCACCACGACCATGGAACAAAGTGAGTTGTATACCATGTTGTTTGGCAATAGCTGTTAACTCTTCTTGTGCACGGTACTGAGCCCAATTCGCAGACATGAAACCTGCATCTTTTGCTGAGTCAGAGTAACCAATCATGACCTCGTGCTTGTTTTGAATATGTTGTTTGTACCAATGCATACTGAATAAAGTATTCATGGTCGAAGCTGCGCCATCTAAATCTTTTAACGTTTCAAATAATGGAACTACACGCAGAGGTTGCTTAATACCTGCTTCTTTTTGGAGTAATAGAACCGCCAAAACGTCACTTGGATATTCTGCCATTGAAATAATATAAGCACCTAGACTTTCAGCAGGTTGTTCTGCCAAAGTTCGCATGGTAGCGAATACTTCTTGAACATCAGGATGCTCAATAAGACTTTGAGCAGATTCATTAAGATGTTTAGGAAGTAAAGGGCGTTTGCTTTGCAGTTCTTGTAATAAGAAGTTTTGACGGGCTTGTTCAGTCCATGTCTCAAAATTGCCAAGTCCAAGATACTCAGTAATCGCTGAAATTGCTTGACGATGACGACCTGACTCTTGGCGAATATCTAGTTTTAATAACTCAATACCGAAACAATTCACGCGATAAATAAAATCGAGTAACTTTCCTTGAGCGATACCGGAAAGGTTTGAATCGACTAATGAGCGATAACATAACAATAATGGCTGCAACAACTCATCTTTGTGATGAATAATCTGGCTACGATCCACATCAGAATGTTGACCTTGTAATTTTGCAGTGAGCCATTCTCTTGTAATTTTTAAGCGTTCACGTGTTGTTCTTAAATATTCACGATAAGGCTCTGGATGAGGCTGACCTAAGGCAGTCTTTAGTTCATCACTGCACGCCTGAACAGAAAGCTCCCAACGTAAATCTTCAATATCTCGGAGGTAGAGATCCGCGGCTTTCCATCGAGATAACCATAAAACTTCTTGAGTCACTTTGTGTGTGACATTTGGGTTTCCATCCCGGTCACCACCCATCCAAGATGCAAACCGCACAGGTGCAATATCTAAAGGTAAAGCTTGAGAACAATGCTCTTGAACCAATTGATTCAATTCACGGACAAACTTAGGAATAGCGTTCCATAAAGTTTGCTCAATGGTAGTAAAACCCCATTTTGCTTCATCAATTGGGGTTGGACGATGTTGGCGAATTTCATCGGTTTGCCATGCTGAACAAACCAATTGTTTTAATTCAGAAAGAACTTGAGCGCGCTGTTTGGGGGTCAGCTTTTGCTGATCAAACTTAGATAAACACTCGTTGATCCCATCATATTTTTGGATCAAGGTGCGACGACTAACTTCCGTAGGATGTGCGGTGAGTACAAGCTCAATATTTAGCTCACAAATTTGTTGATAAAGGGTTTCCGCTGAAATCAGCTGTTGTTGAAATTTTTCAAAAAGGGGAATAAGGACATTTGCTGCAGCACCGTTTTCATCAAACTCATTTTGGCGACGGCTACGTACCACATGATATTGTTCTGCAATATTGGCAAAGTTCAGAAAATGTGAAAAAGCGCGTGTCAGTGGAAGAATCTCATCATCTTTTAAACTTAAAAATAAACTTTCTAATTGTTTTTCAGCTTCGCTATCACCATCACGTGCACCTTTCGCGAGTGCACGAATTTGTTCAACTTGATTAAACAAATCTTGTCCAGCTTGTTCTTTTAAAGTCTCTCCTAAAAGATTACCGAGTAAGCGTACGTCTTCACGTAATGGAGCATCAATTTGTTGAATCATTTTTTTCTCCTTTTCTTGTTCTTTTGACTATACCGCTTATTCATGACATGCCAAGCGATTGCAAAATAATTTAAAGAAAATTAGGTGAAAAATACGCCATTTAAGAATGGAGAGAGCTATTTTTTGTATTTCAGCATAAATAATTCGATGGCTTGATGAATAATTTCATCACATTCTGCTTCACTGGGAACCTGACGAACACCTAATAATACTTCATGATGTCGATGCCCTAAGAGTAAAGAAAGGAGCAAATGTGTTTGCTTTTCAGCATCATCTTTCTGGATAAATCCGTGCTCAATCGCTTGAGCAAAAAAATCAGTCCATACCACAAATAACCGCTTATGAGATGCATTATAAAAAGGTTCAGCCAAAGGATTTTGCTCTGCTGCCAATTCTAATAATAAATGCTCAAGCTTAATGGCTTCAGGAAGATTGACAATTTGCAGCGCTAAACTACATACCTGATAGAAGTCTTCTAAAAAATTGGATTCAGGGTGTAATTGGATTCGCCGAGCATTGATTGATTCTTCGCACGTTTCTGCAATTGCATAGGTAAATAACGATTCTTTATCTTGAAAATGGTTATACACCGTCAGTTTAGTCACGCCAGCTTCTTTGGCAATTTGATTCATGCTTGAACCATGAAAGCCCTGTTTTAGAAACAAACGTTTAGCTGCCTCTAATATTTGTTTCTTTTTAACTAAATCCTTAGGACGTCCAATATTCATTTGCACAAAAAAATCCAAAAAAAACAGTTTAGGTCATACCTTGAAAAATGATTTTTAATTACTGTACCATGCGGTATATTAATTAAAAAATAATCAAATTAATATCCCTAATTTGATTTGCCTAAAAATTGACATAAGAGCAGTGCACATGAGTCCTCAAAAATTTGCCACATACAGTCTAATGCTCATTTGTAGCGTGATACTCACCGCGTGTAGTAAGGATAAACCCACAGAGGAACAAATTCCATTTGTGATGGTTGCCCAGCCGAATACTTCCCAAGATGAACTGAAAAGTTATGCAGGAGAAGTTCAGGCGAGACAGCAAACGGCATTGGCTTTCCGTGTTGGAGGACAAATTACTGAACGCTATGTTGATGTAGGGGATCGAGTCAAAGTCGGGCAAGTCTTAGCAAAATTAGATGTGAAAGATGCTCAACTGCAGTTAAATGCTTCAAAAGCTCAGTTAGAAAGCGCGCAATCTGCAGCCAAAATTGCCGAAGAAGAATACAAACGCTTTAAGCAGTTATTACCTATTAATGCGGTGAGTCGTTCGCAATATGATGCCGTAGAAAATCAATATAAATCGGCCATGTCCAATTTAAAACAAGCACAATCAAATTATGCAGTGAGTAGTAATCAGACGGGATATAACCAACTCATTGCCAATAAAAATGGCGTCATCACTGAGCGTAGTATTGAAGTTGGTCAAGTGATCGCAGCAGGGCAGGCAGCATATCAACTGGCGATAGATGGTGATCGTGAAGTGGTGATTGGTGTGCCAGAACAAGCAGTATCAGAAATTAAAACAGGTCAAAAAGCTTGGGTTACGCTATGGTCAAAACCAGAGGAGCGTTTCGCCGCATATGTGCGTGAAATTTCACCTGCTGCCGACCAATCTAGAACATTTAGTGTCAAAGTTGCTTTGACTGAAGGGCGTTCAGCAATTCAACTTGGACAAAGTGCGCGAGTATTTTTTTCAAATACCAGTTCAAATGTGATTAATGTTCCTTTGACCAGTGTATCTGCAACAGAAGATCAGCCTTATGTTTGGGTTGTGAATCCAGATCACAGTATCCGTAAGGTGAATGTTCAAATAGGTGCTTATGGTCGTGATACGGTACCTGTGACCCAAGGTTTAAAAGCTTCTGATTGGATCGTGGTTGGCGGTGTACACTTACTGCGAGATAAACAAAAAATTAATCCGATTGACCGTCAAAACCGTGCAGTCAATGTGAAAGCAGGACAAGTTGGAGCGAAAATATGAACTTTAACTTGTCAGAATGGGCGTTAAAAAATAAGGGACTGATCCTTTATTTCATGATTTTGATGGGAATATTGGGTGTTTATTCCTACTCAAAACTATCACAAAGTGAAGACCCTCCATTTAGTTTCAAAGTAATGGTGGTTCAAACCTATTGGCCAGGTGCGACAGCGGAAGAAGTTTCATTGCAAGTAACTGATCGCATTGAAAAAGAATTAATGAGTACGGGGCTCTATGATCGTATTGCAGCCTATTCTCGTCCTGGTGAATCAATGGTGACCTTTGTTGCCAAAGACTCGCTGCGTTCCCATGAATTACCGAATGTTTGGTATCAGGTTAGAAAAAAAATTGGAGATATCAAACACCAACTTCCTAGCGGTGTTCAAGGTCCATTCTTTAACGATGAATTTGGTGACACCTTTGGGAACATTTATGTCTTAACGGGTAATGATTTTGATTATGCCATGATGAAGGAATATGCCGATCGCTTACAGCTGCAACTACAACGTGTACAAGATGTTGGTAAGGTTGATTTAGTTGGCTTGCAAGATCAAAAAATTTGGATAGAAATTTCAAATACGAAAACCGCTCAATTGGGTATTCCAGTTTCTGCAATTCAAGAAGCACTACAAAAACAAAATACCATGGCGAGCGCAGGTTTCTTTGAAACAAGCTCAGATCGTATTCAAGTGCGTGTCAGCGGACAATTGAAATCAGTCGAAGATCTCAAGAACATGCCATTACTGGTTGGTGATAAGACCATTCAATTGGGCGATGTGGCTGAAGTTTACCGTGGCTTTAGTGAGCCAGCTCAACCACGTATGCGCTTTATGGGCAAAAATGGTATTGGTATTGCGGTGTCTATGCGTAAGGGTGGTGACATCATTGCGCTAGGGAAAAATCTAGAAAAGACCTTTAATGATCTACAACAAACTTTACCTTTAGGGATGGAACTTAAAAAAGTTTCAGATCAGCCTGTAGCGGTGCAACGCAGTATTCACGAATTTATCAAAGTGCTCGCAGAGGCCGTGATTATTGTCTTATTGGTCAGCTTCTTCTCTTTAGGTTTCCGTACAGGATTAGTGGTCGCTTTCTCTATTCCCTTGGTCTTGGCAATGACGTTCGCAGGCATGAATTTCTTTGATGTTGGACTGCACAAGATTTCTTTAGGCGCATTAATCTTAGCACTTGGACTTTTGGTCGATGACGCCATCATTGCAGTTGAAATGATGGCCATTAAAATGGAACAAGGATATAGCAGATTAAAAGCCGCAGGTTTTGCTTGGAAGTCGACCGCATTTCCAATGTTAACGGGGACGCTGATCACTGCAGCTGGATTCTTGCCGATTGCCACTGCTGCGTCGAGCACAGGTGAATATACTCGCTCAATCTTCCAAGTTGTAACCATTGCTTTAGTGGTGTCATGGTTTGCAGCGGTACTGTTTGTTCCTTATTTAGGTGACAAATTACTGCCTGATTTTAATCAAATGAATCAGAAAGCTCCGTGGTATCAACGCTTATGGGCAAGATTACGTCAACAACCAGAGCCACAACCCGTCGTTCAACACCATGGTGAGCATCACGATCCATATCAAACTAAGATGTATCAAAAATTTAGATCTTGGGTTGAGTTATGTATTACTTATCGTAAAACCGTCATTGCTGCGACGGTTGCGATATTTGTCTTGTCAATTTTGATGTTTAAATTTGTTCCACAACAATTTTTCCCACCATCAAACCGTGCTGAAATATTAGTGGATCTAAAACTAGAGGAAGGTGCTTCTCTAACAGCGACAGAAAATGCGGTTAAAAAAGTAGAAAAATTCTTGTCGACTCAAAAAGGGATCGATAATTACGTCGCTTATGTTGGTACAGGTTCTCCACGTTTCTATTTACCACTTGATCAACAATTGCCTCAGGCGAGTTTTGCACAATTTGTGGTTTTGGCTTCCTCATTAGATGAGCGAGATGAGATTAGAAAGAATCTGAGTGAAGAAATTAGTAAGTTATTGCCTGAAGTACGGACACGTGTATCGCTATTGGAAAATGGGCCACCAGTCGGTTATCCAATTCAATACCGTGTTTCTGGAGAAGATTTAAATACTGTTCGCCAACGAGCACAATTAGTGTCACAAGCAATCAGTGAAAATCCAAATACCGCCAATGTTCATTTAGATTGGGGTGAGCCGAGTAAAATTATTTCACTTGAAATTGATCAAGATCGTGCGCGTCAGTTAGGCGTATCTAGCTTAGATTTGGCGAATTTCTTAAATAGCTCAATAACAGGGGCTGCGATTAATCAGTATCGTGAGAAACGGGAGTTGATTGATATTCGTTTACGTGGCGATCAAGCGGAACGTGTTGATGTGGCATCGTTACAAAGTCTCGCTGTACCGACGAGTCAAGGTACAACAGTTCCATTGGCACAGATTGCGAATATTCAATATAAGTTTGAAGATGGTCTGATTTGGCATCGTAACCGTTTGCCGACCATTACTGTGCGCGCAGATATTCGGACTAAACTCCAACCAGCTACTGTGGTTGGTGAATTAACTGAATCTATTGAGAAAATTCGTGCCGAACTTCCAAGTGGTTATCTGGTAGAAGTGGGAGGCACTGTGGAGGAATCTGCACGTGGACAAACTTCAGTAAATGCTGGCATGCCGTTATTTTTGGCCGTGGTCTTTACCTTGCTCATGATTCAGCTCAAGAGTATTCCACGTTCGTTTATTGTTTTCTTGACCGCGCCTTTGGGTTTAATTGGCGTGGTATTGTTCCTGTTGATATTCAATAAGCCTTTCGGATTTGTGGCGATGCTAGGTACCATTGCTTTATCTGGAATGATTATGCGTAATTCGCTTATCTTGATTGATCAGATTGAGCAAGATATCAAAGCGGGTCATTCTCAATGGGAAGCGATTTTAGAAGCGACAGTACGCCGTGCCCGTCCAATTATTTTGACTGCATTGGCTGCTGTGTTGGCGATGATTCCGCTTTCACGCAGTATCTTCTTTGGTCCAATGGCAGTAGCAATTATGGGTGGACTCATTATCGCAACATTATTAACGCTGTTCTTCTTGCCAGCACTCTATGCGGCATGGTTTAAAGTAAAAAAAGAGTCAAAAACCGCGTAGTTTTATGTGAATACTAGGTGCGAAGCATTGAAAAATTCAATATAGTAGTCCCTAGTTTTTAACACAAAATAACACAGTGGGCTGAGTACATAAAAAAACTGAATGTGCACTCGGTTGAGGTATAAAAAAGCATCCATGGGGCGAGACAATTTAACAAGACATCGTCGATTAATTACGATGTCTTATGTATTCATGTTTCTTGCATTGTTCACTGGTATCAGTGCTGCAATCGCCTATTTTTTAGCGCAAAAAGTGGCTCAAGCGCAAGACGCTGAAGTCTGGATCCATGCTCAAGCATTATGGATTGCACGAAATGTTGTGCTATTCATGATGATGGCCGCATTTGCTGCTCTTTGGTTTATTCCTGCCTGCTTTATCTATTGGGATAGTGTGTTATGGGTGAAAGGGTGTACGGTGATTGGTGTCATTTTTACCACAATTGCATGGCTATTTCTCCTAAATGCATGGCTTAAAGGCTTAGTTAAATATCTCCAGAAAAAAGCCGCTTTTTAAAATAATGATTTAATTTACTTGTAATCTCGGAATATGACCCCAACATATTCCGCAGAGCAGTCATATCAAATTTTTTTGTGGAGCATCGCCAGACATGGCTAAACGTGATTATTATGAGGTTTTAGGGCTTTCTAAAACAGCTAGTGATGATGAAATTAAAAAAGCCTACCGTAAGTTGGCGATGAAATATCATCCAGACCGTAACCCTGATAATGCTGAAGCAGAAGAAAAATTCAAAGAAGCTGCTGAAGCGTATGAAGTTTTATCTGATAGTGAAAAACGCAGCATGTATGACCGCATGGGACATAATGCATTTGAAGGCGGCTTCGGTGGCGGCGGCGGTGGTTTCGGTGGCGGTTTTAGCGCTGAAGACATTTTTAGTCAGTTTGGCGACATTTTCGGTGGTGCGTTTGGTGGTGGCGGTCGCCAACAGCGTCAAAGACGTGGTTCAGACCTACGTTATGTGCTTGAGCTCAGCTTAGAAGAAGCTGTACGTGGCGTAAAGAAAACAATCACTTTTACTGCGCCAGCACCATGTGAAGTGTGTGATGGTAAAGGTTCTAAAAACCCGAATGATGTTGAAACCTGTAAAACTTGTCACGGGGCTGGCCAAGTCCGTATGCAACAAGGTTTCTTCTCAGTTCAGCAAACGTGTAGCACTTGTCGCGGACAAGGTAAGATTATTAAAAATCCTTGTGGCACTTGTCATGGTTCAGGTGTTAAAGATCGTCAACAGACACTTGAAGTTACCATTCCTGCAGGCGTGGATAATGGCGATCGCGTTCGTTTAACTGGAAAAGGTGAAGCGATTCGTGATGGTCAATCAGGTGATCTATACGTAGAAGTTAATGTTCGTGAACATGAAATCTTCCAACGTGATGGCGCGGACTTGTATATGGATGTGCCGATTAGTATCGCTGATGCTGCATTGGGTAAAGAAATTGAGATTCCAACCCTTGATGGTCGTGTGAACTTGAAAGTACCTGAGGGAACACAAACAGGTAAAATGTTCCGTCTACGTGGCAAGGGTGTAAAACCAGTACGCACAAGTATGCAAGGTGATTTACTTTGCCGTATCGTGATTGAAACACCAGTCAACTTAACTGCACGTCAACGTGAACTTTTAAAAGAGTTACAAGAATCTTTAGATGGTGCGGACAGTAAATCTTCACCTAAAAAGAAATCATTCTTCGATCGTTTATTTGACTGATCAGAATGAAATAAAAACCCGACATTATTGTCGGGTTTTTTATTGAGTGATATAAGTTTCAGATATTTAAAGCTAGATAAGTGATACTACCATTAGACAATTTCTTAGTTTATGGGTGTATTCAAGAATTGTTGTAATTCATCTGGTTAAGCCTTTAAGGCCGGAAGTTGAATTTTTAATAGGTTTTATTGGAACTATAATTAAAAAAAGAGGATCTGACGATCCTCATCATGTAATTTTGAAAAAACTAATCCTGAGCATCAATACTCTGACCATTCATCCCTATACTGTCTTCGCCCATTAAATATAAATAAGCTGGCATGATTTGTTCAGGCGTTGCCAATACTTTCGGATCTTCATCAGGATATGCTTTAGCACGCATAGCTGTTCGTGTTGCACCAGGATTAATGCAGTTGTAGCGAATGTTTGGATAGACATTTTCTTTTGCAAAAATTTGACTGACCGCTTCAATGGCAATTTTTGAAACTGAGTATGCGCCCCATTTCGCACGTGCTTCACGACCGACACCTGAGCTTGCAAAAACAACAGAGGCATTTTGAGATTTTTCTAATAATGGAAGTAAATGTTGAGTAAGAACAAAAGGTGCTCTTAAATTTACAGCCATTACATCATCCCACACTTCAGCAGGGTAGTGGGCCAATTCAACGCGCTCACCTAAAATCCCAGCATTGTGCAAAATCCCATCTAAACGACCAAATTGTTGGTCAAGCGTTTCCACAAGACGTTCGTAATCATATGCTGTTGCAGTAGAAAGTTGCAGTGGCAAAATTGCAGGTTGAGGAGCACCTAAACTTTCAATTTCGTCATAGATCACTTCTAACTTGTTCAGCGTTCTACCATGAAGAACGACGGTCGCACCATGTAAAGCATAGCTCAACGCTGCTGCGCGTCCAATGCCATCACCTGCACCCGTAATTAAAATTACTTTATCTTTCAATAAATCTGGGCGAGGTTGATATTCTGAATATTTCATGTGCGACCTCCTTCATTGTTCTAATTAAGCTGTTTTTTGGTGAGATTCGATCAATTCGATTAAGTGTTGATGTAATTCTTGTACATCATTCACTATACAATCTGCCTGCCAAGAATCTAAGTCATCTTTGTGTTCTAATGGTAAATATCCGTAAGCAGCCAAAATCGTGTACATATTTGCGCTTCGACCTGCATCAATATCACGTGGATGATCACCAACATAAATGCATTGTTCAGCTGGAACATTAATTTGTTGAGCAGCGAGATACATTGGTTCTGGGTCAGGTTTAGTGTGCTTAACATCTTCTGGGCATACGAGAACGGCACAACGTTCAGTTAAGTTTAAGGCTTGAAGTAGTGCCTCACTCAGCCAACGAGGTTTGTTTGTCACAATTCCCCATGGAATATCCCGTTGTTCCAAGTTCTCAATTAAAGGATACATTCCTGCAAAAAGGTCTGTATCCACAGCAATATCAGCACCATAGATATCTAGAAAGCGCTGACGATGTGCAAGGAAAATAGGATCATCAACCTGTAATTCAGGATAAACCAATTTCACCATCGCCCGAGCCCCCTCGGAGACCTGAGTTCGGATCAGGGCTGCATCTACGATCTCTCGACCTTCTTCACGACACATTGCTTGAATAATACGAATAAAATCCGCAGCAGTGTCAATTAAAGTCCCATCTAGGTCGAAAAGTACGGCCTTCATTCATTCACCTCATTATGGGTGTAAACCATATAGTTCACATCGACATTTGGGGCTAACCAATAATGTTTAGTTAATGGGTTGTAATGTAAGCCTGTCATATCTTTAAGTTTTAAACCTGCGTTACGAATATCATGCGCTAATTCAGAAGGTTTAATAAATTTATGATAGTCATGAGTTCCTTTTTTCAAAAGACGTAACACATACTCTGCACCGATAATCGCAAATAAATATGATTTTGGATTACGGTTAATTGTGGAGAAGAATACATGACCGTTTGGTTTCACCAGTTTTTGGCATGCTTGAATGATTGACGCTGGATCTGGTACATGTTCCAACATTTCCATACAAGTTACGACATCGTATTGACCAGCTTGTTCTTCAGCCAATTGCTCAACTGGAATTTGACGATATTCGATATTGGTGACGTTTTCTTGTTCTGCATGCAGACGTGCGACATTTAATGGTGCTGCGCCCATATCGATACCGAGGACATCGGCACCACGGCGTGCCATACTTTCAGCTAAAATGCCGCCGCCACAGCCAACATCTAGTACTTTCTTGCCACTAAGACCACCTGCATGTTCATCAATCCAATTCAATCGTAATGGATTGATTTGATGGAGAGGGCGAAACTCAGAGTGTTGATCCCACCATACCGCAGCAAGTGCTTCAAATTTAGCAATTTCTTGTGGGTCAACATTCAGTTGAGTCATTACAGCCACCTTAGCAAAGTTCGTTTTAATGGGTAAAATTTATATCAGATCTTAGTGTATCGCTAATTCCAAAAAAAGCGATAAATCTTGTAAAAAAGTTCACAGAATCAAAACGATTTTCTCATATTTGTTTTATAGTGAAACCATATGCTAATCAGAATGATTTAGAGGATAAAAACTTAATGAAAAAGGTGGTTTTTAGTGGCGTTGCCGCTGCAGTGCTGATGGCACTTTCAACAGGTGCAATGGCGAACTTTGTTGAAGGCAAAGATTATACGGTCGTGCAAAACCCAGGTAAGGTTGATGTCGCTGGTAAATTGGAAGTACGTGAGTTCTTTTGGTATGGCTGTGGTCATTGCTTTACTTTAGAACCTCATATGCAATCTTGGTTACGTAAAATTCCAAAAGATGTGAATTTTGTCCGTACACCTGCTGCAATGAACAAAGTATGGGAACAGAATGCGCGTGGTTACTACGTTTCTGAAGCACTTGGTGTTCGTAAACGTACCCATTTGCCTTTATTCCACGCGATCCATGACAAAGGTCAGCAGATTTTTGACCAAAAATCACAAGCACAATTCTTTACGAAGTATGGTATCCCAGAAGCTAAATTCAATAGTTTATATAATTCTTTCGCAATTACTGCCAAAGTCTCTCAAGCGAATAAATTAGCGCAACAATATCAATTGACGGGTGTGCCAGCTGTTGTAGTAAATGGGAAATATGTCGTACAAGGTGATAATGGCCGTGTGTTACAAGTGGTCGATTATCTATTGGATAAAGAGCGCAAAGCTAAATAATAGAAAACCCGCATTGAGCGGGTTTTTTTTATGCCTCAGTATTATTCCAATTCAAAATCCCTTTAAAGATTAATCGTATTTGGGTAATGGACTGTTTTTTGAGTACTAATTTTTGTAATTCAAGCTCCATACCTGAATATTGACGGCCCAAGCTAATCCAAGACATTGCCCATGTGAAACATAAATTAATTAAAATATTCGACAACATTTTTAGATCATCAGCTTGATGAAAATTTTGTACGATTTCAAATTTTTGTAGGTCATTGGCCAAATCAGAATTTAGAAACTCAATTTCACGAGCAATCGCACGTCTTACCACTTCAGCCCCCCCCCAGCGCTCTGCGATCATAAAAATCCAAGGTTGAGTATTTAAATCGATGGCTTCAAAAAAAAGTTCCATGCTGGTTTCGGCTTTCGCATCAGGGTGGGCCAAACCTTGACCGAGCTGATGAAGCACGGTTTTCAAATATAACGCGACTTGATCCACCAACTCTTGGCCTAATTCATCCATATCTTGAAAATGTCGATAAAAGGCTGTTGGCACCAAACCAACCTCACGTGCAACTTCACGCAGACTAATACTGCTAAATGAACGGCCAGATGTGCTTAAGCGCAAAGCGGCATCCAGTAAAGCCTGACGACTTTGTTGTTTACGTTCATCGCGTATAGACATCTTAAAACCTGAGAAGTGAAGTCGAGATGAGTCTATCAAAAAAATATAAAAATTAAACGACGAATGTCAGTGAACATGTGTTGACTCAATTTCAAAATCAATATAGTGTACACATGTTCACTATTAGAACACTTGTTCACTCAATTAAATTGAAATACAAAAAGAGGAACGTTTGAGATGAGTAGTTATCTGCAATATCGTCCTGAATGGATTCGAGAAGATTTCGTCGATTTTATCGCTGAAAAAATACATCCCACTTTGGCTTGGAAAAAAGTCAAAGCATCGCTCGTGAGTCGTCAGGTACTTAGTCACGATTTCTATGAAATTCATTTATGTCCAAATCACAATTTCGATTTTCAACAGATTGAGGCAGGGCAAAGTGTTTTAGTCACAGTCGTAGTTGCAGGCGTGCGTCTACAACGTAGTTATTCGATTGTGGAAATTTCTGCGACAGGCAATGTGGTGATTGCTGTCCGAGCTCAAGGATTAGTGTCGAATTGTTTAAGCCAATTGGAGATAGGTTCTGTCGTGGAAATTTCTCAAGCGCAAGGTGAGTTTACGCTTGAGCCGACTCAACAGCCAATTGTGTTGTTGGCGTCAGGGAGTGGCATTACCGCCATTTATGCATTGCTTACGAAGGCTTTAAACACATTATCTGTACCTATCTATTTAATTTATTTCTGTCGAGATGATGCGTTCCACGTGAAACTACAACAGCTCGCTTCAAAACATGATCATTTTAATTATCACTATTTTAATACACGACAACATAAACAATATCTGACATTGGCGTTGTTAGAGCAGTTAATGCCAAGTTTTAGGCAAGCACAGATTTATGCATGCGGTGCAACTTCGATGATGCAAGCTGTAAATCAAATTTGTCATGAAACGGGGATCAGCAATCAGCTCAAACAAGAGTTTTTTCAAATCCGTGTAGATGAAGAAATTGAAAAACAATCCGTCACGTTTATCCGTAGTCAGAAATCGTTTGAAGCTCAAAAAAGTTTATTGGTGAGTGCTGAAGAGGCTGGATTAAGACCCGCTCATGGATGCCGAATGGGTATTTGTAATGCATGTGTCTGTAACAAAGTGAGTGGCGCTACTAAAAATATGCTCACAGGTGAAATTGAACATGAGCCAAATCGACAAATTAAATTATGTATTAGTCAGGCAGTAAGCCCTGTTGTGATTAATTTGTAATTTAACGGTATCGTATAAGACTGGAGAAAAATAATGAATATGTCACTTAATACAACATGGCAATCAAAATCTAAACATCTGACCGCTGAGCAAATTGAAGCGTTTGGACAACGCGTTGAGCAGATTAGACTCAGTATTATGAATGATTTGGGTGAACAAGATGCCAAATATATTTATAAGATTCGCAACTTTGTTCGCTATAGCGAGATTGGCTCACGTGCATTGCTGATGTTTGGTGGTTGGATTCCACCTGTTTGGTTGGTGGGTACAGGATTACTGGGCGTGTCCAAAATTGTTGAAAATATGGAACTTGGACATAATGTGATGCATGGTCAATTTGACTGGTTGAATGATCCTAGTTTAAACGGTGCGACATATGACTGGGACACTATCTCAACAGGCGATGACTGGAAATATACCCATAACTATGTACATCACACCTATACCAATATTGTGGGGATGGATCATGATGTAGGTTATGGTCTACTTCGTGTTTCAGCATCTCAACCTTGGGAACCAAGATTTTTGTTTAATATTCCATTAGCGATTCAATTGATGGTGTTTTTTGAATGGTATGTCGGTGTTCAAAACCTACACTTGGAAGACGCGCTTGTTTATAAAACCAAATCTTGGAAACAAGTGTGGAAAGATGCTGAAAAATTAAGAAAAAAAGTAAGACGTCAGGTGGTGAAGGATTATGTCTTTTTCCCGATTATCGCTGGTCCAAATGCGCTTCCTGTCTTCGCAGGAAATGCAGTTGCAAATGTGATTAGAAGTTTATGGTCATCTGCAGTGATTTTTAATGGTCATTTTACTGAAGATGCAGAAACATTTGAGATGGATAATACCGAAAATGAAACGCGAGCAGAATGGTATTTACGTCAAATTCGAGGTTCAAGTAACTTTACGGGAACATCATGGCTGCATATTTTGAGTGGTAATTTGAGTCATCAAATCGAGCATCATTTATTCCCTGATATGCCTGCAAATCGCTATGCAGAAGCTGCGCCAAAAATTAAAGCATTATGTGAGGAATATGGCATTCACTATAATGAAGCTAACTTTATGAAACAATTCTGGAGCGTTTGGGTTCGTTTAGCTAAATGTTCTTTACCAAATGATAAGACAGCTAAAATTTCTCAATCTATAAGAAAATTAATAGGAATATTTGCTTGAGTACCACTATTTAGTTTAATTCATGAAAGGCATGGAGCATTGATCTGCAAGAATAAAAGCACCTTTAGGAATCTGATTCAGGTTGCGTTTGAAAAGCTCGAAATCATGTACTGCACCACGACTCGTGCATAAACTCAGAACTTGCTGTGTTCTATAATGGATAATGGCTTGTACTTTAAAAGTATGTGCCTTCTTCTTACCACCATGGCTTTTCTTCTGTTTTTTTAGGTCTTTGTATTGGAATTTCTGTGGCATCTACGATCACCACATTCCAGTCGATACCTTCGCCGTATTTCATTCGCAAATTATGCATGAATATTTAAAATTATTCGGTACAAATAGTCAGCAAGGGATAGATCTTTTTTTGATTTATGAAAGAGATCTAGTATCTTCTTTCTGAGTACTATTATTTCGAAAATTAAAAGTATAGATGTGAAAAAATGAATATTGGAATCTTATTATTTGATGAGGTTGAGGTCTTAGATTTTGCAGGGCCCTATGAAGTCTTTGCTATTACTACAGATAATCATAATAAAAAGCTTTTTAATGTGTTTACTGTGGCACAAAAACATGAAATTAAAGCAAGAAATGGTCTTGCAGTAAAAAGTGATTACCTCTTAGACAACTGTCCATCTATAGACATTCTCGTGATCCCTGGAGGATATGGTGCTGAAACAGTCGAGCTATATAATACTCATCTATTGAATTGGATAAAATTAAAACACGAAACGTCAAATATCACATTCTCTATTTGCACGGGAGCATTCATCTTAGCGGAGGCAGGGCTACTAGATGGGCTAAATGCTACTACTCATTGGATGGATATTTCACGTCTAGAGGCAGAATACCCTAAAATTACAGTTATGAAAGATGTTAGGTTTGTAGATGAAAATAAGATAATAACTTCTGCTGGGATATCATCAGGGATCAATGCTTCTCTATATGTCGTATCTAAAGTAACGAATAGAGATGTTGCATTGAATACAGCAAGAAGAATGGAATTTGAAACTGACTTATAGATTTTCTAAAATTAAAATAAGACACCTTATGCGAAGTTGGATTAAATCGCTTTTTCTTTTGCTCTCAATGAGCTTTTAGCTATGACTTAATTCTTTCAAAATTTAAGTTTGTCAGATTTAAAACACGGACTTATAACAAAGTCAGATGCCATCAATCTGCTATAATGTGCCCAATCTTTTTTTAAGTAAAAATTAGGACGTATTATGCGTATTGACCAGCGTGCATTAGACCAGTTACGTGACGTTAAAATTACTCGAAACTATACACGTTATGCAGAAGGTTCAGTTTTAGTTGAATTTGGTCATACCAAAGTTCTTTGTACTGCCAGTGTTGATAATTCAGTACCGCGCTTCTTGAAAGGAAAAGGCCAAGGTTGGGTGACTGCTGAATATGGCATGTTGCCACGTTCAACCCATACACGCAGTGACCGCGAGGCAGCTCGTGGTAAACAAAGTGGACGTACTCAAGAAATTCAACGCTTAATCGGCCGTAGTCTACGTGCCATGGTGGATTTGAAAAAATTGGGTGAGAACACGATTACAATCGACTGTGATGTTATTCAAGCCGATGGTGGTACACGTACAGCGTCTATTACAGGTGCTGCTGTAGCCTTGATTGATGCTATGAATTCATTACTTGAGAAAAAGAAAATCAAACAAGATCCACTCAAAGGTTTGGTGGCTGCAATTTCTGTTGGTATCTATCAAGACGAAGTACTACTCGACTTATGTTATGAAGAAGATTCAAACTGCCAAACAGACTTGAATGTGGTGATGACTCAGGGAGGGGAGTTTATTGAAATTCAAGGTACTGCAGAAGATAAACCTTTCACGCGTACGCAATGTAATGCAATGCTTGAAATGGCTGAGAAAGGCATTCAAGAGTTAATTCAAAAGCAACAACAAGCACTAGGTTGGTAATTCGCATCTGATAGCATGCGTTGATTGTAAAAAAGCACCTTGATAGAGGTGCTTTTTTTATTTCATAGATTTGCAATTGAAGCTTCATTGCAGCGTCACGAAAAAAGCGTATCACTGAGTTCGCATAAAACGAGAAGGATAACTACATGCGAGCTTATTTTTTTATACTCATCCTTACACCAAGTATTTTGTTAACAGCTTGTGGGGGAGATGATGATTACCAACCATCCAAACCGCAACCTTCAGATCCAAGCTGTGAAATCTATTGTGCTCCATAACCATAACAAGAATAAAAACAGGATAACTGTATGAATCGTCGTGACTTTATTTTAAATTCGACCAAGACATTATTGGGCGCATCTGCATTAGCGAGTTTTCCGCTGAGTATTCAAAAAGCTTTAGCAATTGATGCAAAAGTGGAAACTGGCACTATTCAAGATGTGAAACATGTGGTGATTTTGACTCAAGAAAATCGTTCTTTTGATAACTATTTTGGAACATTCAAAGGGGTACGTGGTTTTGGTGATCGATTCACCATTCCATTGAGTGGTAAAAGAGCGGTGTGGGAACAGTATGATGCCAACAAAAATAAAATTTTGCCTTATCACCTAGACAGTTCATTGGGCAATGCTCAACGTGTTTCGGGCACACCTCATTCATGGAAGGATGGTCAAGCCGCTTGGGATTGTGGGCGTATGGGTAATTGGGTGGAACATAAACAACCTCAATCCATGGGTTATTTTAAGAAACAAGAGCTCGAGTTCCAGTTTGCGGTGGCGGAAGCATTTACTTTATGTGATGCCTATCATTGCGCTATGCACGCGGGAACTAATCCCAATCGTAAATTTATTTGGACAGGGACCAACGGGCCAACTGCTGCAGGTGTCGCGAGTGTAGTCAATGAGTTTGATAGTATTGGCTCATCAATGATCGGTTACGACTGGACCACGTATCCTGAACGATTACAGCAGGCTGGGATCAGTTGGAAGGTTTATCAAAATATGCCAGATAATTTTACGGATAATCCTTTGGCGGGATTTAAGCAATATCGCAAAGCCAATGAATTATCTGGTAAGCCAGTTAGCCATGCCAATATTTTGTCGCCTGAATATGATGAGCGTATTGATCAACGACAACCTCTCTATAAGGGGATTGCCAATACGATGCCTAAGGACGGCGGTTTATTAGGACAATTTAAACAAGATATCTTAGAGGGTAAATTGCCGCAGGTGAGTTGGGTGGTCGCACCGGCAGCGTATAGTGAACATCCGGGACCATCAAGTCCTGTTCAAGGCGCGTGGTACATTCAAGAACTGTTAAACACTTTAACGGCAGATCCAGAGTTATGGAGTCAGACGGTTTTACTGGTCAATTTTGATGAAAATGATGGTTTTTTTGATCATGTACCATCGCCGTCTGCACCATCAAGAGAAATCAATGAAGCAGGTGATATCGTTAAAGTTCATGGTAAAACCACGTTATCAGAACAAGAGATATCATATGAATATTTCAATCACCCACGTGTATCAGGTTCGACAGCACAGCCTGAATTAAAATTTAAAAATGGTAAGAATGAAAACTTCTGGCATGGTGTGTATGGTCCAGGAGTACGTGTTCCAATGTATATCATTTCACCGTGGAGTCGTGGGGGATGGGTCAACTCTCAGGTATTTGATCATACTTCAATTATTCAATTTCTTGAGCAACGTTTTGGCGTGCAAGAGCCTAATGTTAGCCCTTATCGTAGAGCAGTCTGTGGTGACCTTACGTCGGCGTTTGACTTTAAGACACCTAACTTTAATATTCTGCCAACACTCAATGGGCAAAGAACAAAACAAGAAGCTGACAATACGCGTCGTTCGCAAGAGCAACTCAGCAAGGTTCCAGTCCCAGCAAATCAACAATTTCCTGTGCAAGAATCTGGAATACGTCATTCTCGAGCATTACCTTATTTATTACATACCAGCGCGCGCGTACAGGTTGCAACCCGAAACATACAATTGATTTTCGCAAATGGTGGAGAACAAGGTGCGGTTTTCCATGTCTATGACAAACTAGATTTAAATGCCATTCCTCGACGTTTTATGGTGGAGGCAGGGAAACAGCTGGAGGATGTTTGGGAGCTAGTAGATGATCAATATGATCTTTGGGTACTTGGACCAAATGGTTATCATCGAGCATTTAAAGGAAATCTTCACCATCAAATTGAAAGAGATCATTTGCCGGAAATTCGAATTTGCTATGAAGCCTGTCAACCTAAAATAATTTTAAAAATACGGCATGATGGGGCTGAAACTGTGGAGATGATGGTCAAGGACAATGCGTACTACAATCAAAAAGTGTGGACTGTCAAAACTCAAGCGAATGAGGCTGAACTTCATCTCGATTTAACGGAGTCTTGGGGATGGTATGATTTTAATGTGGTAATCGCCCAACAGCAGGGAGAGCAGGCTTATGAACGTCGATTTGCTGGACGTATTGAAACAGGGCAGCATACATGTACCGATCCTATGATGGGATTATTGCAACCTAAACCTTAAACATGAAGTAAAAAAAGCCGTGAATATTCACGGCTTTTTTCAGAATTGAAAAATTCAGGTATTAAGACAGTTGAAATGAATTAGAGATCCAACCCTTCGGAAGTTGAGGCATTATAAGCTCCTCAGGGCGATTTGGATCTTCATCCAGTTGCTTACCACCATAAATGACATCATTGATCTGTCCATTTTGATTTTGATAGGTTAACCAAGGATAGGTTTTACCAAACCCAACAGGATCTTGGGTGTAATCACAAACACCATCTGGAAAAACTTTTTGTAATCGAATCCATTGATCATCTGTAAAGTTAATATTGGGGTAAAGACGACGTGTGAGTGGTTGGAGTTTACATTTATTGGCGTAGGTACTAATTTGATCACCTGCTACCATTCGCGGTGTTTTATAGACCGGTACACGAAGGTTATTGCAGAACCCAGATCTTCGAATCGTTCCTAATGTGATACATGAGTCGTTAAGATTTACTTTATTGCGAGTGAGTTTCTGTGGCAGAGGTAAATTGCTTGTATCATTTTTTACGCGATCCAACCATTGGTTCATATCATCGAAACTGATTTCTAAACATTTAAGATCGCCAATCATAATGGTATCACCTCCATACAGAAGCTGATTGTGATGATGTCCGTGTGCTTTGTCTAAACGTGCTCTAATCGCGAATGCTCGGTAAGCATCATGGAAGATCGCTGGATCTGGACCACGACAATCAATAATCGCCACTTGATCTAAATTATTGGCAACATTGATTAAACCAGTTCGATAAGCATTTTTTAAACCTTGCTCCGTGGCATATAACCGTTCGGGAATTGGATTAATATCAATATCAACTCCACCGAGGCGTTCATTTAATAAAACAAATTTTTCAGCATTGATCACACCATCAAATAAGGTTTGAAGCCCGTATTGCACACCGACATTATCAATTGGTAGGTTAGCAAACCCAATATTTCGCTGGTTTTCGACAGGACTCCAAATTTGTCTAAGCTGTTGTGTATTTGGATCAACTTCAGTTGGATTTCTGAGACCCAACAAATTTACAGCAGCCTCTTGAATTGAACAGCGTGTCCCATTCGGATTTGAGGTGGCATTGTACAGTTGTGTTTCTGATATTCCGCTACAAATTGTATTTGGTCGAGCAACATCGAATTGCGCAAGTTCACTGACATAACCATTAATCTCAGAAATATGACCTTGAATATGGTTAATTTGATGAGGGAGGAAAGAGCGGCCTTCTGCTGTTTTAAAATAATTGATCATAATATGATAATCAGCAAACTGAGACGCTGTACTCCATGCATCAGGGAAGGAGCACGTTACTAACAAACCTTGGTATACACCTGGATAAGCGTTAGCTACCCATTGAGATGCGAGCGCGCCACCTGAGCAGCCTTGTCCAATCGTGTAGTCTAAAGTGCCGTATTGTTCGATAAAACGTTCTTTGGCCATAATGATTGATTCAGCTTGAACCGCCAAATTACAGTTATGTCCACTGTTGGATAGCGCCGTAGACATGACGCCATAACCTTTGCCCAAAGCCTTGATGGTAATATCTGGCAAAATAGAAGTTGATGTCGCAACCACGGTAGGCGCGGTTGCAGACTGATAATCATTTCCGCAACTTTGCCCATGGGTTACTAACAGCTTATTATTAAATTGGGGTTGTGGATTGAGCGCAGTCCAAGGCTGATTAGGATTAAACAATACAGCAAACCGATATTCATCGCGATTTTGATAGCCGACCTCCTCTCGAATGATAAATGGCACTTCTACGCCTGTATCGGTCTTAATTTTGGAAATCAGACCCGCCGAAGGTGGTTTATCAGGATTATAGGTTTGTAAAGTTCCGATTAAATTCCGATAGTAGTAATTATATTGAATAGGTTTACGGCAAAATAAATCAGTCGAGCCGTTGGTACAGGTCCATGGATTAATTTGAGGTCCAGATAAAAGAGGACCTGTGGTACTGAAATTTTTTAAATATAAATTTTGAATTGCGTTTGGTGTTTCAATTTTTAGTAGATTTTCCCCTAACTGTAATCCATCCAATAGCACTCTATTTTGAGCATTGGAAAAGCGAGATTTGATGTCCTGTCCATTTAAATGAATGCTTATATTTGCGTCATTAAAATTAATCGATGAGTCTAATTCGATCAATACATCATTATCTGTCACAAGATCGGGGCGAGTAGATAAAACAGTCACGAATTCTTTTTCAAGTTTATTCGTTGGATTGTCAGGATCAGTTGGATTGGTCGGAGTTGGCTGTGATCCATTACCACCGCCTGAATTCCCCCCAGATTCGTTGGAGCTTTTACAACCGACGAGTAAGCTGCTACTAATCGCGACGCTTAAAAGCGTATAGATCATTTGCGTTTTCATGTGATTTCCCTAATGTACAACATGGTGGATGCAATCGATCCGATGACTGCATTTCTTTTTATTTATTCACTGACATTCAGCATGGTCTATGCTCTGACACCCTCCTATTATTTAGACAATGCGAACTCATGGGATTAATTGTATTTATTGGCTTCACTATGAATGAAAATCGAACAGTATTCCATGACAGAAAATTGAATAATTGTAAAATTACGGCAAATAAATAATTGAAATTTAATGATTTACTTTGCATTCTATAGGTTTATTATGATTTTGATTAAAAAATAATCTGAAAGCGTGGAGGGTATCAACTAGGACCATATAAATTCAAATTTTTTTGTATTCTTGCGATAAAGTTAATGTAGCATCACAGTTTTAAGCAAATAAAAAAGGAGCAAAGCCCCTTTTTTATTGAGAGATAGGATTGAATCAATTAAGCGTTAAAGCGCATAGATAAATCGATGGCTTTTACATCTTTAGTCAGTACACCCATTGAAATAAAGTCGACGCCTGAAGTAGCAACTTCACGTAAGTTGTCGATGGTAATATTACCTGATGCTTCCAGTTTACAACGACCAGCCACATGCTTGACTGCATCAATCATTTGTTGTTGGGTGAAATTATCTAACATAACGATATCGGCACCAGCATCTAAAGCTTGGTTTAACTCATCCCAAGTTTCAACTTCGACTTCCACAGGTTTACCTGGTGCAATGGCATGCGCTTTGTCGATTGCTTGCTGAATGCCACCCGCAGCCATAATATGGTTTTCTTTAATTAAAAAAGCATCGAATAAACCTAAACGATGGTTTTGACCACCACCTACACCCACCGCATATTTTTGCGCAATACGTAAGCCTGGTAATGTTTTACGTGTATCCAGTAGTTTGGTATTTAAACCTTCCAAATGTTTCACATATTCAGCCGTTTTTGTAGCAACAGCAGAAAGGGTTTGTATAAAATTAAGTGCTGGGCGTTCAACGGTTAACAGACTGCGTGCTGAGCCGGCAAGTTTTAAAAATGCCTCATTGGCTTGAACTTGATCGCCATCTTGCTTTAACCAAATCACATCAACGCTTGGATCATAGGCTTTAATTAGAGCATTGACCCACGGTTGCCCTGCAAGAATCATCGTTTCGCGACTGATAATGGTTGCTGTTGCTTGTTCATCTTCAGGTGTCAGCAATGCGGTGATATCACGCTCACCAATATCTTCTTGCAATGCTTGTTGGATATTGATTTGAATTGATTGTTCAAGCAAAGATTGCGGTATGCTCATAAAATCCCTATTGTAGGCACCAGAAAAATGAGCAATATATTACCATTGCACCTCAAGTAATGGTGCTGTTTTTTTCGTCCAAGTCTTTTCCAAAGATGAGCGTGGATGAATTGTCATAAGTTGCAAACACGGATTGAGATCACACATGTCGAATGTACCCAAGCTTCAAGTGGTAGATGGTGTATTACAAGGTGCAAGATTTATTGCTTCACCAAATTTTAATCAAAGACCAGACCATACTGACATTCAACTGGTGGTCATCCACAATATTAGCTTACCGCCCTCACAGTTTGGAGGAGGCTATATTGAGCAGTTTTTCCAAAATAAATTAGATTGGGATGCACACCCTTATTTTAAAACCATTGAAGGGATGCAGGTCTCAGCACACTTATTGATTTTAAGGTCAGGCGAAATTTTACAGTTTGTTAATTTTAAAGACCGTGCTTGGCATGCAGGACGCTCTACGTACATGGCAAATCCAGAATGCAATGATTATTCGATTGGCATTGAACTCGAGGGTAGTGATGATCAAGATTATACGGAACAACAATATCAAGCTTTAGTTGAGGTCGTGGCAACACTTCAACACGCTTATCCTAAAATTAAAAGTCATATCGCAGGGCATTCAGATATTGCACCTGGACGAAAGACCGATCCAGGACCGCATTTTCAATGGTGTTATTTTAGAGCTCAATTAAAACAACGAAAATATAATGCTTTGTCGAATGAAATAACAATTTAAAAGCGAAGTTTTATTACAATATCGTCAATCTTTTTAAGTGGTGAATATGATGGCGCTTTGGCGATCCACCTTTATTGTGAGTGCAATGACCATGTTGTCTCGTGTCATGGGGCTTATTCGAGACATGGTGCTGTTAAATGTGTTCGGGGCAGGTAAAGACTTCGATACTTTTGTTGTAGCGTTTCGTATTCCCAACTTTTTTAGGCGTCTTTTTGCCGAAGGTGCATTTTCCCAAGCATTTATTCCTGTTCTCACAGAATATAAAACCACCAAACTCCATGCTGAAGTTCAGATCCTAATTAGTCGGGTATTTGGATGTTTGCTTACCGTGATGACTGTATTAACTTTGCTGTGTATGATTGTTGCACCTGCGATATTGTATGTTTATGCGCCAGGATTTCATGCCGATGCAGCCAAATTTGATTTATCAGTCGACTTATTCCGTCTCACCATTCCCTACCTGATGTTTATGTCGCTGACGGCATTTGCCAGCAGTATCTTAAACAGCTATGGCTCGTTCACCACACCGGCATTCGCGCCAGTATTGTTGAATATTGCAATGATTGCAGGGGCTTTGTGGCTGTCACCATATATGGAAACACCCATTATGGCATTGGGTTGGGCAGTGGTGTTTGCTGGTATTTTGCAATTAGCCCTACAAATTCCGGAGCTTTGGCGCAAAAAACTCCTGATTCCACCCAAAGTTGATTTTAAGCACGAAGGTGTCGAGCGTATTTTAAAACTAATGTTGCCTGCACTGTTTGGGGTTTCAGTCACACAAATTAATTTGCTGCTCAATACCATTTGGGCGTCTTTTATGCAAAATGGTTCTGTGTCATGGCTTTATACAGCAGAACGGATGACCGAATTGCCTTTAGGCTTAATTGGTGTAGCCATCGGAACGGTGATTCTGCCTGCACTCTCTGCGCGTAAAGCTGAACAGGATCAAACTAAATTTAAGGCTATGTTAGATTGGGCTGCACGTGTCATCGTATTTGCTGGTATCCCAGCCAGTATCGCTTTATTTATGTTGTCTACACCGATTATTCAAGCGCTGTTCCAACACGGTGCTTTTGATGCACGAGCGACAGAAATGACCGCTTTGGCATTACAATGTATGAGTGGTGGTGTCTTGGCATTTATGTTGATTAAAGTCTTTGCTCCTGGATTTTATGCGATTCAAGATACCAAAACCCCAGTACGTGTTGGCCTAATGGCAGTTGCAGCAAACGCCATCCTCAATGTGGTTTTTATTGGTATCTTCAAATGGATGGGCTGGGAAGAACTCCATATGGCATTGGCGTTGTCATCTACAGGTTCTGCTTTAGTCAATGCAGGGATGCTATATTTCTATTTACACAAACGTGAAATATTCCGATTTGGTCCGCATTGGAAAAAATTATTTTTCCAATTTATGGTGGGTAACGCCGTGATGATCGCAGCTTTATGGTATGGTCTCAGCTGGTATAACCCAGATGTAGCACCGTGGATGCGTGTATTTGAAGTGCTTGCTCTTTGTGTATTGGGTGTGGTTGCTTATGTATTGGGTTTATTTACGACTGGCTTTAGACCAAGACAGTTAAAACACGGCTAATGCTTCAAACAGACTCTCAATAAAAACATAAAAAAACATCGCGGAAGCGATGTTTTTTTATAAGTCATGTGAACATTAAGGCAAAACTTTTAAAAGTTCGACATCAAAGATTAAGGTGCTGTTCGGCTCAATCGCATCGCCCGAACCGATCTCACCATAGGCCAAATCAGCAGGAATAAAGAAGCGGTATTTAGCACCTTCCTTCATGAGTTGTAAGCCTTCAGTCCAACCCGGAATGACTTGACTCACTTGGAATTCAGCCGCTTGATTACGCGCGATCGAACTATCGAATACTGTGCCATCGATCAAACGCCCTTCATAATGAACTTTCACTTTTGACGTCGCTTTAGGTGTTTTGCCTTGACCTTGCTGAATCACTTGATATTGCAGCCCTGTTGGTCGTGTGACAATACCTGCTTTTTTGGCATTCTCTTGTAAAAATTGCTGCCCAGATTTTAAATTTTCTGCAGCCAATTTTTGAAATTCGATCAGCTGTTTGGATTCACTCTGCTTTTTGTATTTGGTTAAAGCCTGCGCCATTTCTTGATCGGTTAAACTCGATTTTTGACCAGTTGAGCCTTGTTTCAATCCTTCAATAAAGGCATCCAAATTAATATCTTTTAATGTATCCGCATTAGTGCGTCCCATCACATAGCCATAGCTATATCCGAGCTGATCTTTCTCAGTACTTTTATTGCTAATGTTTGCCGCAAATGAGCCAGAGCTGAGGATTAGCAGACTGCTTAATATAGAGATTTTTTTCATCTTTCAAATCCAAAAAAGGAGAGCTGAAGGCTCTCCTTTTGATTAATTTATTTGACTTCGATTAATTCAACATCAAAAATGAGTGTGCTGTTTGGTGGAATCGTACCAGGAACACCCTGTTCACCATAAGCCAGATTCGATGGAATATATAAGGTTGCTTTACCGCCTTCCTTCATCAATTGTAGGCCTTCTGTCCAACCAGGGATGACCTGATTCAACGGAAATTCAATTGGTTCGCCACGTTCAACCGAGCTATCAAAGACTTTGCCATCAAGTAATTTACCGGTGTAATGCACTTTAACCACAGAACTTGCAGCAGGTTGTTTGCCTGTACCTTCTTTGCTGACGAGATACTGCAAACCAGAGGCAGTTGTTTTAACATTCGGTTTTTTGGCATTTTCAGCAAGGAAGCTATTGCTTTGTGCATTGGCAGCTTTAGAGTCTTCGACTTTCTTTTCTTCTAATTCTTTTTGTAAAGCGACGTAGGCAGTTTGCAGTTCCTCATCGGTATAGGCACGTTCTTTTTTAGCATGCGCTTCACGGACACCGACAATAAATGGATCAATCGCGACTTCAGGAGGAGTTTGGCTGGCAACTTCATAACCGAGTGCATAACTGATTTTATCAATCGGTTTTGCATCAGCAGTCATGCTAGAAACTGTCGCAGATGTTGGATGTTGACTTGCATAATAAACAGGGACGAGCGCAGCACCGCCTAAAACGACAGCAACAGCGATGGGTAAAGCTTTACTCATGAGATTTCCAATTTTTTTCAATTATACGTGCGACATTCTAAAATCGCGGAACCAAAACAGCATAGCGTCAATTCACTTTCAGCGATATAGAATTTCAATGAAATCAACAAAATTTCACAAATATACAGTGCTTGATCGGCATAAAAAAAGCCTGAATAGATCAGGCTTTTAATCGACAATAATTAATCATTGTCCTTTGACGCTTTATACGCATACGCATAGTTATAACCATAGCCATAACCTGCTGCATTACGTTGAATGTCATTTAAGATAAAGCCATTCACTTTAACACCGGCTTGTTCGAAGCGATTGACTGTGATTTCGAGTTCTTTCATTTGTGTCTTCGCATAGCGAGCAATGACGATATTCACACCTGCATATTGCGAAATGATAATACCGTCAGTCACTGCAAGCACAGGTGGCGTGTCAATAATCACATGATCAAACTGTGTTGAAAGTTGTTCAAGCAATTGTTTGAATTTTTCAGAACTCAGCATTTCAGACGGATTAGTCGGACTCTTACCACGAGTGATCACACTTAAACCAGCGACTTCAGTGTCTCGAATAATATTTTGTAGAGAGTGCTGATCAGTCATGTAATCAGTCAAACCTGGCTGTGTTTCAATATTGAAATATTTGTGTAGATAACCACGACGTAAGTCAGCATCAATAATCAAAACACGTTTGTCAGCTTGCGCTAATATCGTGGCTAAATTGGTTGAAATAAATGATTTACCCACTTCAGGTGCAGGACCAGAAATCATAATCACATTATTTCGAGCTGAACTCAGCGCAAAATGAATCGCCGTGCGCATACTGCGTAAACTTTCAATCGCAATATCATCGCTATTCTTAATCGCCAGAATTGGGATTTTCTTATGCTTTTTTAGCATCTTAATTCGGCTTTCTTGCACTGGAGAACGCGGTACCGTTGCATAAACCGGCAGATCCAATTCATTTTCAATTTGACTAGAATCTTTGATGCCTGAACGCATCATATTACGTAACAGCGCCAGAAGTGTCCCGAGGAAACCACCAAGGAAAATGGACAGAATTAGGATCTGTAATTTTTTAGGCTTAATTGGTTCAATCGGTTCTACGGCAGTATCAACAATACGAACATTACCAATTTCTCCCGCTTTCGCAATGCGAAGTTGTTGGTACGAATTCAGCAAAGCTGTATACAACTGTTGTTTGACTTCAACTTCACGGAATAACTGTAGATAGCGACGTTGCAAGTCTGGGAGTTGTTTTAATGTGCCATCCAATTCATTAATTTTTTTATTGATCGCGCCGAGTTGAGCGTTCATTTGTTGCATGATCGGATGTTCGTTGGTGTATTTCGCACCCGCTTCAGCCACTTTTTGCTCAAGTTCAGCTTTTTGTGTTTCTAAGGCAACACTTTGTGTGAGATATAATTCAGATTCTTTGGTGACATCAACCGTATTAAAGCCTTGACGGAATTTGTTAAATTCGCGTTCTGCGACATCCAGTTGTTGTTTCAGTTCTGGGAGTTGTTCATCCAAGAATTTGAGCGTTTGCGCAGTTTCAGCAGAACGTCGCTCTACATTTTGCTGACTATACGCATTTAAAATCGTATTCAGAACTTTGGTAATATGCTCTTTATCTTGACCTTGATAGTTTAGCCCTAGCACACCAGTCATTTTCCCTTTTTCAGCCACTGAATAGTTGGCCAAAAGTGATTTCATCGCAGCAGGCAAAGACTGTTTGGTGATGAGATAGCGGTCATTTAATTGATCTTGTGTGCGAATCTCAACTTTCCATACGCCATCGCGGGTAGAGCGTTGATTAAGTTGGTTTACTGAACCTTTTAGCACCACTTCTTCGGTTTTTATATCCGTCAGGGTAAATTGTTTCTCAGTAAAATTAAGTGCCAATGCACGGTCACGAAATTTCTGAGGAATATGAAAATGAGGAATAGCAAAAGATTGTTCGTCATCGTTAAAAATCACAGATTGACGTGAATAATTGGTCGAATAGTCATGTGGCGAAAATAAACGATCAAAGAAAGAGTTTTGTGTACCAGATACTCTAAGATCTAGATTTAAATTCTCAATCACTGAACCGAGGACTAATCGAGATTTCAAGATTTCAATTTCTGCTTGAGCAGGTTGTTTCTGCTCAATCATACTTGAGAGATCACCCAAAAGTGCTGCTGAAGTCCCTTTGCTTTCCTCAACTTGAACCAAAGCATCAACAGCGTAGGTATCTGGTGTTGTACGTAAGTAGAGTAGGGCACAGACCAGACTCAAAATCACACACAAGGCAATCAGTTTCCATTGTGCGATTAATGAAAAAAATAATTCTTTTAAATCAATTGTATCTTCGGTATTCGCGGTTTGACTCATAATCTTTATTCAAAATATTAAAGGTGTTTTTTCCAATCAGCGATACAATCCTGAATCAACTGACAGGTGTCATTAAAGAATGCTTGATCGTGTTGGTAAGGATCCGCAATATTTTTTTCACGCCAGTGCCCCAAGCGAAAGGTTTTTCCTTTTGCGTATGGCCATGTTTGTTCGATATGCTTCTGTTGGTTCTGGCTCATGACAAGAATCAAATCCGCATTTTTGACCAATTCAGCATTCAGTTTACGCGCCACATGATCTTGCATATTTATACCGAAGTTTTGCATACATTGTAATGCTTTATCATCTGCTGGATGGCCAACTAGACCAGAAATACCAGCAGAGTGAATTTTTCGATCAGGGTATGCATCTTTTAGGAAATACTCTGCCATGGGGCTTCGACAGATATTTCCAATACAGACCACTAAGATATTTTTAAAATTCATCAATTCCCCAAACGATCTAAATTATATAAAGCATTGGAGAAAGGTATAACCTGGTTGACCACACGTTGCCAACGCGTTAGACCCGTTGCATCGACATAAACAATATCATTACTTTGCATTTTAAACTGATTGGCGAGACCAAAATTAGCAATGCTGGACAGATCCATATGGAAGATTTCAGTCATAGGTGAGTCACTTTGACTTCTGACGACGTAAATTTTACTGCTGCTTGCTGACAATGGATTCAGGCCTAAGCTCTCCCCAATCACATCACTCAAAGTCATGCCTTGATCACGCATCGGCAGGGACTGGTTTTTACCTGACTCACCCATGACATAGATTTTTTGGTTTTCGCGCGAGTTGACGTAGATCGTATCATTGGCTTGAACCAAAAGATTGTGTAGCGAAAACCCTGCTTTCTCCAGCTCAATCGAGTTTAAGTTATAGGTTTGACCATTTCGAACGAGGCTAATCGAGGTATTTGCACCAAATTGAGTGTTGATGCCACCTGCTAAACCAAGTGCAGTATAGATACTGGTGGGTTGGTCATTCAGTGAATATTGACCACCTTTCATGACATTGCCTTGAACTGAATAGCGTTGACCTTGGTAAGACAAAACTCGGGCGATGACATCTGGGGTTTTTAAATAGCGGGCAAGTAATTGACGAAGTTCTTGATTGACTTGATCTAAACTTTTGCCAGCCGCTTTATACCGTCCAATAATCGGAAATTGAATATAACCACGAGAGTCGATTTGAAAGCCATTCGCTTTAATGGCTTCTTCATTACTAATGGTATTTGTTGGTGGTGTAATTTCTGGATATGCCCATAGATAAATGGATAATACATCACCAGGACTAAGTAGATATTGTTTTTGATTTTGTAGGAACAAATGTCCCAAATCTTGGTGAACATTGACTTGTGCTGGTTGAACAGCAAAAAGGGACTCTTGAGTGAGTTTGATGACATTGACTTGCGTGCCTAAGACGGTCTGAAAAACACCTTCCTCTGGCAAATCATAAGTTTGCAGACCTGAAGTCACAGCGCAACCTGTAAAACTTAAGCTGAGTGCTAATAATAAACTATAGCGGTAGTAACTCACTCGAATTCCTATATTGTATACATTTATGATTATTCAAAAATTAATTTTAACTTAACTATATAAAGTTAAGGAGGATTTTATACTAAATATAACAATAAATATATATAATTGCATGGTGGAGAAGAGTTGTGTAGATACAATTTTTTAACGATAAAAGGAAAATTTGTGAATAATGTTGAATCTATTGTTGTATGTGCAAGACGAAGTGATATTGTGTTGTGCGCAATTTGAACTATCAATTAAATTTATCTAATGAGGTATAGCCTGAAGTATGAAATTTATATCAGGTAAAATTTTTTCAAATTCCTTATGGATGATGTTAGAGAAATTCATCGCAATATTTGGTCTAATCTTTGTAAACTCATATATGGCTAAATATATTGGTCCCGAAAATTTTGGAAAATTAGTCTTTACAACATCTATATTTGTTTTTGTACAAACTTTTGCTTGGTTTGGTGCACAAAATATTTTATTTAAGCGTTTAAGTGAAAAGGTTGTATCTGGAATTCGCCTGGCACTAGCAACTCAAATGATGCGTAATATTTTTTATGCTATTGCTTCTATAATAGCACTTATATATTTGTGGGTGAATACAGATGCTATAACTTTTATATTTGGTATTGGAAATTGTATAGCAAGTTATTTTATTGTTAATGATATTTATACTATACATAATAATAGTCAATTGATTTCTATAGTAAATGCGCTAACAAATACATTGGGGTTAGTTATAGCATTGATATTGCGTTTTTTTTTAGTTTTTTATGAAGCTAATGCATATACTATGATATTTCCTATTATTGTTTTTGCATTAATTCCTTATTTATTACGAAAAATTTATTTTTTTAAAAAAAGTAATTTTATTCCAGTCGTATTAAATAAGAAAAAATATAGTAAATATCTATTGTTAACGGGGGGTAGCCTTGTACTTTCGACATTATCGATTGTCCTATATACACAAATATCAAATATATTCTTAGCGAAATATGTTTCTTTCTCGGATTTGGCAATTTATAATGTGTCGCTTACATTAGGTGGTTCCTGGTGTTTTGTAAACGCTGCTTTAATTACTAGTTATTTTTCAAAAATATATACAGTTAAAGATGAAGTTCAAGAACTCAAATATCTGAAAAACATTCATTTGATTGTGATGGGTATTTCTATATGTGTATGTGTTGGTGTATTGTTATTAGGTGAGTGGATTATTCAGCAACTCTATGGGGCGGTATATTTAGAATCTGCAAAAATTTTACCATATATTGTTATTGGGTCTATGCTTTCTGCATTGGGGACGATTAGTTACCGTTATATGATTAAATTTAACGGGTATAAGTATTTATCCATTAAAATGTTTTTGGTTAGTTTATTGAGCATTCCTTTATCTTATTTTTTTATTCGTTCATATGGTATTTCAGGTGCTGCAATATGCTTTATTTTGACTGAATTGTTTTCTTTGACAATCGCGAATTATTTTTTTAAAAAACGCTTGATTCTAAATATGCATTTAAAGGTTATAGGTGGTTAATTAAAAAATGAAAATTTTTCTGAAATCTCTAATTGATTTTTTATGTAAAGGTCTACCTCCGACTTTAAAAATAAAAATGGATTATTTTAGACAGTATAAGAAATGGCCAAATACTATTTCACCTCAAACTTTTAATGAAAAAGTTTTAAAAAGGATTATTTATGATAGAAATGAACTTTATCCTATTTTTGCAGATAAATATCTTGTAAGAGATTTTATTGAAAAAAATATTGGTAATGATGTTCTAATTCCTTTGATTGCTGCAACTGAAAACCCAAAAGATTTATTAGAAATTAGTGATTGGTCAAATTGCGTTTTAAAGCCTAATCATGGTGCAGGTATGGTAAAAATATTTGATCAAAATCCTGATATTGAACTAAAAAAATCTACATTAAAACTTGCTGAATCTTGGTTGTTAGTAGATTTTTCTAGGGTTTCTGGTGAATGGCATTATTCTAAGATTAAACCTTTATTATTATTAGAGAAAAAAATAACTAAAGGTAAAGAAATTCCTAGAGATTATAAGTTTCACTGTTTTAAGCAAAAAGACGGTTCTTTAAAATATGTGCTTCAATTGGTAGATGGTCGTTTTGGCACAGAGTCTCGTGGATATTATAATAACTCATTTAAAGAGTGTGTGTGGTCTCACGGGGCAGGAAAGCATGAGTTAACTATTGATGAGCAAAGATTTTTACCAAAAATGCTTGAGTTTAATCAAAAGATATTAAATAAAGTGGATATTAACTATATACGTATAGATTGGTACTTAATTGATGGGAAAATTTATTTTGGAGAGTTAACATTAACACCAGGTGCGGGGCGATCTAAAGAGTTTGGTGACAACTTAGAAAATATTATGAGTGATTATTGGATTGATTAATATGAATATTACTGTTGTAGGTACAGGCTATGTAGGTTTATCAAATGCTGTGCTATTTGCACGTCAGCATAGAGTAACAAGCTTAGATATTAATGTTGATCGTGTAGAGTCAATTAATAACCTTAAATCGCCTATTGCTGATGAATATATTGAAAAAGCGTTGCAAGAAAATCAGCTTAATTTAGTAGCAACTGTAAATGCGAAAGATGCTTATGAAAAAGCTGATTACATCATCATAGCAACTCCTACGAACTATGATTCTGATACTAACTACTTTGATACATCTTCAATCGAAAGTGTCATTTCACAAATTTTACCAATTAATTCAACTGCTACCATAATAATTAAATCTACGATACCTGTAGGCTATACCGAGCAAATTAAAGCAAAATTTAAAACTGAACAGATCGTTTTCGCTCCAGAGTTTTTACGTGAAGGAAAAGCGCTTTACGATAATTTGTATCCATCGCGAATCATTGTAGGTGAGAAGTCGGAGCGAGGAGAAGCAATTGCTCGGCTTTATTTGAATGCTACTGTTAATCAAGATGCTCCAACACTTTGTATGAATGCAACTGAAGCTGAAGCTGTTAAGTTATTTTCAAATACATATCTAGCAATGCGAGTTGCATATTTTAATGAACTAGATACTTACTGTGCAAAGCAAGGTCTAAGCACTTTAGATATCGTCCAAGGTGTAAGTTTGGACCCTCGTATTGGTCAGCATTATAACAATCCATCGTTTGGGTATGGTGGTTATTGCTTACCAAAAGATACCAAGCAGTTATTGGCTAACTATAAAGATGTACCACAAAATTTAATCCAAGCAATTATTCACTCTAATAAGACTCGTAAACAATTTATTGTAAAAGAGATTTTGAAAAAACGTCCAAATATTGTAGGCGTTTACCGTCTAACAATGAAAGCTGGTTCAGATAATTTTAGAGATTCAGCTATTCAAGATATTATTCGTGAATTAGAGGAATATAATATTGAAATTCAAATTTATGAACCGACCCTAAATCAAGAAAAATTTGAAGCCTATGCGCTACAAAATGACTTAAATCAGTTCTTGTTAAGTTCGGATGTTATCCTTGCGAATAGAATGAGTGATGATCTGAAGCAAGATGCTGATAAGGTTTATACGCGAGATTTGTTCGGGGAGAATTAGGAATGACTGCATTGGTAAGTGTCGTTATCACTACTGTTGGAAATGAGTATGTTTATAGGAGTATAGAAAAAGTACTCAACCAATCATATAAAAATATAGAAATATTGGTAATGTATGATGGCGATAATTTTGAAAAATTCAAAATGGATTTTGAAGGAAAAGAGTATATTACTGCAAAGTTGTTTAATGTTGGACCATTCAATAATGCTAACCACGCTAGGAATCGTGGTATTGAATTATCTAAGGGTAATTATGTTGCACTGTTGGATGATGATGACTTTTGGGATGTAGATCATATTGAAAATTTGGTAAATTATTCCAAAAAAATTTCAAATGATAGGGTTTTATTAATCACTGGCTCTAAAGTTTATAGTGAAAAGAAAGGTGTAATTAAGAAAATTCCAGCTAAAACTTATCTAAATAATAGAAGAGATATTTCAAAAATCTTATTCTGTGAAAATGGTTTTATGCAAACATCATCATACTTTTTTACTAAGAAATTAGGTGAAGATATAAAGTTTGATGAAAATTTGCGGATGCACCAAGATTATGATTGGTTGATAAAAATACAAAATAGTGACCTCGATATTTATGTCAAGCAGTTAAATATCTATACAAACTATTATAGTGCTGATGCTAATAATAGTTCTATTTCAAAAAAATCTAAGATATTAGATTCATTAAATTGGTGTTTTTTAAAAATAAATATTGATTTTTATAAGTTTTATTTTTTGTATAATGTATCCACTAATTTTTTACATAATAGTAAACTGAAGGATCTCATTCGATTTTATATAAAGATTTTTAGCTATAAGGGGTTTTCCGCTAGTCAAAAATTATTTTTGATGTTGCGTGGTTCTTTTGTATATAGTAAATCAAAACTTAAACAAATTTTATCTGCAATTGGTGTGATTTAATGTATTTTAAGCTATTTAGTCCCTTTTTGATTTTACTTGTATATCAATTGATTGGTTTTTTTGTTTTAGATGATTTTGATTATGTAGGTAATGACTATATTAATTGTTTGGTAGTTTTTTCATATCTACTTTCAATTTTCTCTATTCTATTTTCATCTTTTTTTTATAAAAATGATAGAGCAGATTTTTTAAAAAATGAGAAAAAAAATAATCTTAAAAATATAAATTTTTTTGTTATATTTTTAACATTATTTTTTATTATAAAGCCGACATTAGTATTGATTGCTATGAATATTGAATTGGGTGCGGAGCAGGTGCGCCAAATTTACTATAATGAGCCGGGTATTTATAATAAAATCTATGGTATTGGCTTTCTCGGGTCTATAACAAATTTTTATCTAGTCCCATTTTTTTGGTTATACTCTTTATTAATATGTGATAGGCAAGATAAGTTGTCTGTCTTTACCTTTTATTTTTTGGTTATATCACTTGCAACTTATAATGCTAGTTATGCTGGTAGATTTTTTATGTATTTTGCTTTGTTAGTGATGTATATGAGATTTACTTTATTGGGTGTGAACTTTTTAAAATTTTTATCTAGGTTATTTTTAATAATAGCTATAATTTTTTATGTTTCTTTAATTATTGTAGCAAATAGAAGTGGTCGAGAGAACCTTCAATTATTAGAGTTATTCGAATCGGTTGGTATTTATCATTCTGGTGGTATATTCTTCTTAGCTCATAAGATGGAACAGTTTTCTCCGTATTTATCAACTGATTATTATCCTTTTAGAATTTTAATTGAGAATTTGATTGCACCAATAAAATTTATTTTGGGTGGATCAATAGCGGATATGACTTATGTAGATCATGTTTCAGGGACACTTGCTAATCCAACTTTGTATAACTTTGAAAGAGGGACATATTTTAATGCATTTTCAACTTTTTTTTACTTTTTGTATATAGACTTTTTAAATTTAACTCCTATATTTTCTTTTATTTACATATTTTACATTGTGCTTTCTGCAAAGCTTATAAGCAATAATACACTACGTTGGAAATATCTTTCTTTTGTGGCCTTAGTTCTATATTTCAGTTTGTTCCAGGCTCAATTATTCTCTCCAGGTTATACTTTTATAATATTTTTATTTCCAATTTTTATATTTCTGTTCAATAGTTTTAAATTGACTTATTCAAAAGGTTAAGTAATCCAAATGAAGTTGAATATTTATGTTGTCTCTTTAGCTAAATCTATTAGAAGATTAAGTATTAACAAAGAGCTTGCAGGACTAAATTTTAGTTTTTTAGATGCTGTTTATGGTAAAGATTTAGGTGAAAAATATCTAGAAAATGTCAACTCTCAACAATGGGTTAATGAGCGATATAAACGAGCTCTTACTTATGGTGAAATCGGTTGTTCTTTAAGCCATTTAAAAATTTATAAAGATATGTTGGATAAAGATATTCCTTGGGCTATCATTTTTGAAGATGATATATCTATTAAATCCCCATTTTATGATGTTTTACTAAATAATATAGATAAATTTAATCCAAATGATCTATATATATTGGGAGCTCAGGAAGGGTTAGCTTGTAATGACTATGTTATTTTATCTAATAAAAATTCAATAAATCTGAATGGTTTTATAAAATTTAATAAAACCATTGATAGTGAACGATATATCTATCGAACAGCAGCGTATCTGATATCGAAAAAAGTTGCAGAAAATATTTTAAATTTTACTGAAAAAAAATTCTGTTTAGCAGATGATTGGTCTTGTTTTAAGAAGCATAACTTATTTAATGAATTGTATATGAGTGATTTTATTTCACATCCTGTTGATTTGACACAGCAAAGTTTGTTGGAGTTGGAAAGAAGTAGTAAAATGAAAAAAAATTGGAAAAGTAATAACCCAGTAACTTATGAAATTTTGAAAAAATTTTATATTGGTTATCGTAAGTTTAAAAACTTTGGCAAATAAACTTTTTAGGAAATTTGAATGATTCCATTTTCAATAGTTATTCCATATTACAACTCTAGCAATTCACTAGATCGGCTTTTTATAACTTTAAATGATTATTTAAACCAAAATTGTGAAATAATTATTGTTGATGACTGTAGTCAGGAAAAAGAACTCGATCTTTTAAAAGAAAAAATTGATGTTTCTGGTGCAAAAAACATAATTTTAAAGGAATGCAAAATTAATAATGGTGCTGCTTTTGCTCGTCAATTGGGTGTTAATTATGCAACTGGTGAATATGTTGCTTTTTTAGATTCTGATGATGGTTGGGTATTAAATAGAATATATTTTCTTGTCGATTTTATGAAGGCTAACAAGGTGGATATAATTGGAGGAGCAACTATCATTATAAATGATTTAGATTTTTGTGAAAGACGTAATTCTGATATTTACACTAATGGTAAAGAAGTTAGTTTTACAAATTTTCTATTTAAAAATTTTTTTTCAACACCATCCGTAATTGTAAGGAAAGAGATTTTTCAAAAAAATAAATTTAATATCACTATGCGTTATTCGGAAGATTTTGAGTGTTGGCGCAGAATTGTGTATTCGTCTAAAAGTTTTTTAATGTATGAATCTGGATGTTATAGCTTTAAACATAGTTATATATCTAACAATAAAAATAGTTTAAGTGCTGCTACTAGAAAAATGTCTATAGGGGAAATAAAAGGTTTAATGTATTTATTTAAAAACAATAACATAAATTTAATATATAAACTCCTTTTGCCTTTTGCAATATTATATTCTTTTATAAAGGCATTGTATCGTGAAATTCGTATTTTGAAGGTGTCTAAATGAAAAAAATAATTTTAATAGGTACGGTTGCTTCAAGCTTTTACGGGTTTCGTTCAGATCTTATTAAAATGCTTTTAAAAAAAGGTTATGCTATATATGCATTCACTTCTGAATACACTCAAGATGATTTAATAAAAATTAAATCTCTTGGTGCGATTCCAGTTGCTTACGATTTGAACCGTGGAGGCCTAAATCCACTTTCAGATATTATATCGACTTATAAATTGTCAAAGAAAATAAGAGAAATTAAACCAGATTTGGTTTTCTCTTATTTTTCTAAACCAGTCATTTTTGGTACACTTGCAGCAAAATTTGCTAAAACTAGCAATGTATTTGGGATGTTGGAGGGTCTAGGTTATGCTTTTACTGAACAACCAAATGGTTTAACAAACAAGATTAAACTAATTAAGTATATCCAAGTATTCTTATATAAAATTTCACTACCATTTCTAAATAAAATTATTTTTTTGAATCCTGATGATCCAAGAGATTTATTAGAGAGATACAATATTCAGGTTAAGAAAACTGAAGTGCTAGGCGGTATTGGACTAAATTTATCCAATTATTCATATGAAGCTGTAAAGAATTATAATCAGGCTTTAAATTTTTTATTTATTGGGAGACTACTTAAAGAAAAGGGTATACATGAATTCGTTGCAGCAGCAAAAATTGTCAAATCTCTATATCCCACAACTACATTTACAGTCCTAGGCGCTATAGATCACTCCAATCTTGGTGCATTGACGCAGGATGAACTCAATGAGTTGGTTGATTCTGGCATAATTGAATACCCTGGTTATGTTTCAAATATTACAGATTGGATAGCTAAAAGCCACATTTTTGTTTTACCTTCGTATCGTGAAGGTGTGCCTCGGAGTACGCAAGAGGCAATGGCTATTGGTCGTGCTGTTATTACTACTGATGTACCAGGCTGTAGAGAAACAGTTGTTAATGGTTTAAATGGTTTCTTAGTGCCGAAGTGGAACCCTGAAGCATTGGCTGATAAAATGATTTACTTTATTAAGCATCCTGAACAAGTTGAAGCTATGGGTATTGAAAGTCATAAAATCGCTATTCAAAAGTTTGATGCGGATAAGGTAAATGAAAAACTGATAAAAATTTTGGATCTATAGATGTTAAAACGTTTTCTAGACATTACCATTGCTTCTACCGCCTTAATCTTACTTTCTCCTCTATATTTTTTTGTTGCTTATAAAGTACGTAAAAATTTAGGCTCTCCCGTATTGTTTCGTCAAGTACGCCCAGGTTTACATGGTAAACCATTTGAAATGGTTAAGTTTCGTACTATGACTGATGAGAGAGATGCTCAGGGTAATTTATTACCTAACGAACAACGTTTGCCAAAATTTGGAAAAATGCTGCGTGCAACAAGCCTAGATGAAATGCCAGAGCTTTGGAATGTAATTAAAGGTGATATGAGTATTGTTGGCCCCCGACCATTACTCATGGATTATTTGCCATTATATAATGAAGAGCAAGCGAAGCGTCATAATGTACGTCCTGGCATGACCGGTTATGCTCAGGTAAATGGAAGAAACTCTATCAGTTGGGAAGAAAAATTTAAGCTTGATACATGGTATGTCGAAAACCGTTCCACTTGGCTTGATTTTAAAATTATGTTTCAAACAGTAAAAAAAGTTTTGATTAAAGAAGGTATTAATCAATCTGAAGAGGTAACCATGACTCGTTTTACTGGAAACAAAAATGAGCAGTAATAAAATATTGTATGCGATTTATGGGGCCAGTGGCTTTGGTCGTGGTGTTATGCCCTTAGCTAGAAAACAATTGAGCCATCTAGCTATAAAAGATTATGAACTGGTTTTTATTGATGATGGTGAAAATAGCACCTTAATTAATGGTCATAAAGTATATAACTTTGAGGAATTTAAAAAATTACCTGCTCAAGATAAATATGTTGCTATAGCAATAGCCAATAGTAGAATTAGAGAAAAACTTGTCTTAAAGCTCGATTTGGTAGGAATTAAAGCTTGGTCTGTTTACGCAGATACAATGATTATGATGGATGAGGTAAAGATAGGTGAGGGTGCTGTTTTATGCAACCACGTCCACTTTACCTCAAATATCCAAATTGGTAAGTATTTTCATGCTAATTATTTTAGTTATGTCGCGCATGACTGTGTAATTGGTGACTATGTTACATTTGCTCCAGCGGTAAAATGTAATGGTAATATCCATATTGAAGACCATGTTTATATTGGAACAGGTGCGGTAATAAAACAGGGTACACCAGATCGACCATTGATTATTGGTAAAGGTGCAGTTGTCGGTATGGGTGCGGTGGTCACTAAAAGCGTACCCGCAGGCGTGACAGTTGTGGGTAATCCCGCACGAATTTTAGAGAAAAAATAAGTTTTATTTAGGAAGTATCATGTTAAACACTGCATTTGAACCATGGCCAAGCTTTAGTCAAGATGAGGCTACTGCTGTATCACAAGTCTTACTTTCCAATAAAGTCAACTATTGGACGGGACAAGAATGTCGTGAGTTTGAAAAAGAGTTCGCACAATTCGTTGGGACTCAATATGCAGTGGCACTTGCAAACGGTACCGTCGCGCTCGATGTTGCGTTAAAAGCATTAGGTATCGGGGCAGGGGATGATGTAATTGTCACCTCACGTACTTTTTTAGCATCAGCAAGTTCGATTGTAACCGCAGGTGCAAATCCAATTTTTGCCGATGTTGAGCTTGATTCACAAAATATCTCACGCCGCACCATTGAAGCAGTACTTACAGCAAATACGAAAGCCATTATTTGTGTACATTTGGCAGGTTGGATGTGCGATATGGATCCAATTATGCAGTTGGCTCAGGAAAAAGGTCTTTATGTGATCGAAGACTGCGCACAGGCACATGGTGCGAAGTATAAAGGTAAATCTGCTGGTTCAATTGGGCATATCGGTGCTTGGTCATTTTGCCAAGATAAAATTATGACCACAGGCGGTGAAGGTGGTATGGTCACCACCAATGATGAAACGCTTTGGAAAAAAATGTGGTCATATAAAGACCACGGTAAAAACTTCGACAGTATTTACAACAAACAACACCCACCAGGTTTCCGTTGGTTACATGATTCATTTGGTACTAACTGGCGCATGATGGAGATGCAAGCGGTCATTGGTCGTCTACAGTTAAAGCAAATGCCAGAATGGACTAGAAAACGTACGGCAAATATGCAAAAAATTTATAGTGCTTTTGCCAATAGCCATTACTTTACTGTGCATCAACCCTCAGAAGACTATCTACATGCAGCCTATAAGTGCTATGTACAAGTCAATCGCGATGTTCTACCTGAAGGATGGTCACGTGATCGAATTATGCAGGAGATCAATGCACTGGGCGTGCCATGTTATAGTGGTTCATGTTCTGAGGTATATTTGGAGCATGCATTTGATGATACACCGTGGCGTCCTGAACAGCGTTTAGCGAATGCTAAACGCTTAGGTGAAGAGAGTTTAATGTTCTTGGTTCATCCGACATTAAGCAAAGAGAGTATGCAAACAACAGTCAATGCCATAACGGAAGTGATTCAAAAAATATCGGGATAAAAGTGATATTGTAATATCTAAATTTGAAGGCATGGAGGGATATTCTCAATACCCTTCCTAAATAGCGATCATATAGAGTGATAAGATCTAGACTGTGAAATCAACGATTATAAATTTAGCATCAGCACCAAGGGGGACCAAACAGCTTTTTCTAGTCTGTTTGGATTTTTTAGTATTTCCAATTCTGATTTGGCTGTGTTATGCCATTCGCCAATTTGACTTGGGTGCTGAAGTAGTGCCGAATCTGGCTTTTGGATCTCTTTGGGTGTCGTTGATTGCAGTCTGCGCACTAGGTTTAGCACGGATCTACAGCTTTATTGTAAGAGCCTTCAATGAGGCCTTTATTTTCCAGTTGGGTTTAGCGACAACACTCACTGTTTTGGCACTATATGCTTTAGCTTATTTTACTCATGCATTTATTCCGACCTCAATTCCGTTGATGTTTGGGTTTATGATGTTTGCATGGATTTGGCTTAGTCGAGGGATCATTAGAGCTTTAGTTAAATATGTATTGCATGCAGATATTCCAAGAAAAAGAATTGCAATTTATGGGGCTGGTTTTGCGGGTCAACAAGTCGCGGCTATGCTGAATAATTCTGATGAACATTTACCTGTGCTTTTTTTAGATGATGATGTCACCCTTGCAGCAAAAAATATTGGTGGAATAAAAGTCTATCATGCAGAGGATGCACAAAAAGTGCTGAACAAGCATCAAGTCAATGAAATTCTGATTGCTTTGCCTTCGGTGGGTCGTCAACGTAAAACCGAAATTATTAAAAATTTAGAACCTGCACATTTAAAAATTACAGAGATTCCTGGCTTAACAAAACTGGTTGATGGCGAAATAAGACTGTCGGATATTCAAGAAGTCGATATTATTGACTTGCTCGGTCGCGATCCTGTGCCTCCTGTTGCCCATTTACTTTCAAAAAATATCACCAATAAGATTGTGATGGTTACGGGTGCGGGCGGATCGATTGGTTCTGAACTATGTCGTCAAATTATCAAAAACCAACCTAAGCTGTTGGTGTTATATGAACTGACAGAATTTGCATTGTATAGTATCGACAAAGAATTACGTCAAAAAACAGAGTTAACCATTATTCCAATCTTAGGCACAGTACTGGATCAGCAGAAGCTCGAGCGTGTCATCGCACAATATCAAGTACAAACCGTTTATCATGCAGCGGCTTACAAACATGTCCCTTTGGTGGAATGTAACCCGATTGCGGGTGTGAAAAATAATGCAGTCGGTACAGCCTTTAGTCTAAATGCTGCTGTACGAAATCAAGTGGAAACATTTGTGCTAATTTCAACGGATAAAGCAGTTCGCCCAACCAATGTGATGGGGGCAACTAAGCGTATGGCGGAGCTCTATTGTCAAGCGATGGCAGAGGCTCAAGATCACACTCAGGTGAGTATTGTGCGTTTTGGAAACGTGTTGGGATCATCGGGTTCAGTGGTTCCGCTCTTCAAGCAACAGATTGCCAAGGGTGGTCCAATTACAGTGACACATCCTGATGTTACACGTTACTTTATGACCATTCCAGAAGCTTCTCAGTTGGTGATTCAAGCCGGCGCTTTAGGTGAGGGTGGAGACGTATTCTTGTTGGATATGGGAGAGCCAGTCCGTATTCAAGATTTGGCGCGACAAATGATTTCACTCAGTGGATTAACGGTTCGTGAAGAAGGATCACAAACAGGTGATATTGCGATTCAATATTCAGGTTTACGTCCGGGTGAAAAGTTATATGAAGAACTATTGATCGATCAAGAGGATACACAGATTACCGAGCATAGTCGGATCCTCAGATCGTTTGAAAAATCGTATCCTTTGAATGAAATTTTACCTGTATTTGACCGTTTCTATGATTTAACTGCAACACATGAAGATGTTGATTGGGTGTTATCTCAATTAGAATACTATGTAGATGGATATCAACGCGGTGCTGAAATACGCGTTAACTAATTAAGTAAATTAAATATTTTGTAGAGCTTTAAATATGTCGATCAAAAAAGCGATTCTTCCTGTCGCAGGTCTTGGTACACGTTTTTTACCCGCTAGCAAGTCGATTCCTAAAGAAATGGTAACAGTAGTCGATCGTCCTGCAATTGAATATGTAGTCAAAGAAGCGATTGCTGCGGGTATTGAACAAATTATTTTAGTAACACATTCTTCAAAAGCATCCATTGAAAACTACTTCGACCGTAGTTTTGAGCTGGAAACGACCTTAGAACAAAAAAAGAAATTTGATTTATTGAAAGAAATTACCGAAATTTTACCTAAGCATGTCAGTGTGATCAGTGTGCGTCAGCCACAACCTTTAGGTTTAGGACATGCCGTACTCTGTGCAAAAGATGTGGTAGGTGATGATGATTTTGCCGTACTACTTCCTGATGTTTTAGTCAAAGATTCGTCAGCGACTAATGACTTGAGCTTAATGATTCAACGCTTTGATGAGACTCAAGCATCACAAATTATGGTCGAAGCTGTGCCTGATCATATGGTCGATCAATATGGGATTGTCGATGTTGCATCTACACCTGCAGAAGGTCAAAGTATCCCAATGCAAGGCATTGTAGAAAAACCACCAGTGGGTAGAGCACCATCAAATTTATCTGTGGTTGGTCGTTATATTTTGCCTGCAAAAATTATGCAATTGCTTGAGCAAACACCAAAAGGTGCGGGCAATGAAATCCAACTCACCGATGCGATCGCGATGCTTCAACAAACAGACGTGGTAGAAGCCTATCGTATGAAAGGTCAAACCTTTGACTGTGGAAGCAAGTTGGGTTATTTAAAAGCGGTATTGCATTACGGTATGGATCACCCAAGTTTAGGTGAAGCTTTTAAAGTCATGATTAAAGACTTAAAACTTTAAAACGAGTATCGCTATGAATATTGCAGTATTTGGTCAGACCTTGTATGCAGGGGTGATGGCAGCATTGTTGGCTGAATATGGTCATCAAGTCTTCTGGTGTGATCTTTTAAAAAAACCAGCATCGGAACAGGTATATGCTCAGGATCAATCTGTACAAGACTTGCTTGAGAAATTACATCAGACTGGTGCAATAAAATACTGCACATTTGCAGCGATTCCCCTTGATGTGGATGCCTATTTTTTTAGTTTTAATCCGACTGAGCAATTGCAAGGCATTGAAATAATCAAAGCCCTCAAACAACGCACAATCAGTCACCCTAAATTAATGATTAATGCATCCACATTGGGTTTACATGGAACTCAAAAATTTGCTGAACTGTTGCCTGAAGATGATTGGGTCTATGTACCAGATGTGATTCAAGAAGGAAATGCATTACGTAGCCTGACGCAAACATCACAACTGGTTGTTGGTTGTGAAAGTGATCGTGCTAAACGTGTATTACAAGAGTTATTGCGACCGCTCTTTCCACGTGAGCAACAATATCTATTTATGCCAGTGTTAGATGCGGAATTTACCAAGTTAAGCGTATCTGGCATGCTGGCGACCAGAATCAGCTATATCAATGATTTAGCTGTTGTTGCCGAAAAATTAGGCATCGATATCGAGCATGTACGCCAAGGCTTAGCGGCAGACAGCCGTATTGGTTCTTCTTATTTATATCCAGGTGCAGGGTTTGGTGGGGAAAATTTCTCGCATGATGTGCAAACCTTGGCGAGCACCGTTTCTGGTACTGGAGCTAAGAGTCAGCTTTTAGCACAAGTTTGGGAAATTAACGAACAACAAAAGGAAATCCTCTTTCGAAAATTATGGAATTATTTTCAGGGGGATCTGAAAGACAAAGTCGTGGCGGTTTGGGGGGCTTCTTTTAAAGAAAATACGGCTCGTATTCAACAATCCCCGATTCATGCCATGTTAAAAGCTTTATGGGCACAAGGGGTTGTGGTTAAACTTCATGATCCACAAGCCTTGAGTGAAATTAAAAAGGTGTATGGTCAGCGCGATGATTTAATTTATTGCCAAGATCAATATGAAGCAGTAGATGATGCGCATGCGCTTTGTATCCTCACAGCGTGGAAACAGTATTGGTGTCCAAACTATCAAATCCTTAAGAAAATCATGCAACATGCTTTAATTTTAGATGGTCGTAATATTTTAAATCCCGAATATGTGAAGTCGCAAGGCTTTGCTTATAAAGGAGTAGGGCGTTAATGGAACAGCCAAATCAGGAATGTAATCCAGTCTCTGTTGAACAAGCGCTTTCTAGTCTCGAGCTTTTAAAAAAACAACTTACACGTCAGCATTTACGTGATTTTTTTCAGCAAGATTCTAATCGCTTTCAAAATTGTGCGATTCATTTCGAGCCACTCATTTTTGATTATAGTAAGCAGCGTGTTGATCGCGCTGTACTGGATGCCTTAGTCAATCTAGCTCAAAGCTGTGACTTATCGGGTTGGATTAAGCGCTTATTTTCTGAAGAGCGGATCAACTACACTGAAAGTCGAGCAGCCATGCATTGGGCATTACGTTTGCCGCAAGATCATGCTGGACATTCACAGATCGCAAATCAAGTGCATCAGCAACTTGATCGTATGTATGCGTTGGTTGAGAAGATACATATGGGGCAGTATCGTGGTGCATCAGGTGAAGTGATTCAAGATGTTGTCAATATTGGGGTAGGGGGATCGGATCTGGGTCCACTGATGGTCAGCCATGCGCTCTCGGATTTTAAGCAAACCACTCAAAAACCATTGAATGTGCATTTTGTATCGACTATGGATGGAAGTCAGCTGTCTGACTTGCTGCATAAACTGCGCCCTGAGACCACGCTCTTTATTGTTTCTTCCAAGTCATTTGGTACCATTGATACCTTATCCAATGCACAGACGGCGCGCTTGTGGCTTGAAAAAGCATTGGGTGAAGAGCTTGCTATTCTTAAACACCATTTTATTGGGGTGTCAACCAAGCCTGAGAAAATGACCGAATGGGGAATTTCCCCTGAAAACCAGCTGTTGCTTTGGGATTGGGTGGGTGGTCGTTATTCACTGTGGTCATGTATTGGATTACCAATCGCATTAAGTATTGGCGTAGAGGGGTTCAAGCAACTGCTCGCAGGGGCCTATGCGATTGACCAACATTTTCAAAGCACCGCCTTTTCACATAATATTCCGGTGTTGATGGGATTGCTAGGAGTGTGGAATAGTAACTTTCTAGCAACGAAAACCCATGCAGTTTTACCCTACGATGGACGACTTAAATATTTTGCTGCGTATTTGCAACAATTGGAAATGGAGTCCAATGGTAAATCTGTACAACGCAATGGTGAGAAAACTACGTTAGATACCTGCCCGATTGTATGGGGTGAAGTCGGTCCGAATGCTCAACATGCTTTTTATCAGTTACTGCATCAGGGTACACAAGCGGTCAGCAGTGATTTTATAGCGCCTGTCAAACGTTATAATGGTGACCAATATACTTATGTAGATAATGCCGAGGCGCTTAAGCAACAGCATTATCTCGCATTATCCAATTGTTTGGCGCAGTCACGATTATTGGCCTTTGGCAATGATGCTTTAAATCCTCAAGAACTTGAAGGTTTACCGCTCTATAAACAATATGAAGGTAATCAGCCCAGCACGACAATATTGATGGATGAGCTCAATCCTTATAGTTTGGGTATGTTGATTGCTTTGTATGAGCATAAAGTGTTTGTGCAATCTGTCATTTGGAATATTAATCCTTTTGATCAATGGGGTGTTGAAAAAGGCAAGGAGATTGCCAATCAACTCTTGCCGATTTTAAGTGGAGAACAAACAGATGTATCGAATCTTGATGCGTCGACACAAGGTTTAATCCAAATATTAATGGGAAAAGACAATGTCTAAAGTTTTAGTGACGGGTGGTGCAGGTTATATTGGTTCACATACCTGTGTGGAGCTCCTCAATGCAGGACACGAGGTTGTCGTATTGGATAATTTATCCAATAGCTGTAAAGAATCCTTAAATCATGTTCAAGCTTTGACATCTAAATCTTTAGACTTTGTTGAAGGTGATATTCTTGATCAAGCGATTTTGGATCAAATTTTTCAAGATCATCAGATTGACGCCGTGATTCATTTTGCAGGCTTAAAAGCGGTCGGTGAAAGCCAGCAAATCCCGCTGAAATACTTTGAAAATAACATTTCAGGCTCGATTAGCTTAGTCAAAGCGATGGAGCGCGCCAATGTATTTAATTTGGTGTTTAGCTCGTCTGCAACCGTTTATGATGAAGCCAACGTCTCTCCACTCAATGAAGAGATGCCGACAGGCATGCCAAGCAATAACTATGGCTATACCAAACTGATTGTTGAGCAGTTATTGCAAAAACTTGCACAAGCTGATGCACGCTGGTCGATCGCATTACTACGTTACTTTAACCCTGTTGGCGCACACAAAAGTGGGCAGATTGGTGAAGATCCACAAGGCATTCCAAACAATTTAATGCCTTATGTGACCCAAGTGGCTGTGGGTCGTCGTGAAAAATTGTCGATTTTTGGTAATGATTACGATACGGTTGATGGTACTGGAGTGCGTGATTATATCCATGTGGTGGATTTGGCGAATGCCCATTTATGTGCACTGGAAAATCGTTTAAATGCACAAGGCTGTCGTGCTTGGAATATTGGGACAGGCAATGGCTGTTCGGTGCTAGAAATTAAAAATACCTTTGAGAAAGTCAATGGTATTGAGATACCTTTCGAATTTTCACCACGTCGTGCAGGGGATGTCGCAACATCATTTGCAGATAATGCGCGTGCAGTTGCTGAATTGGGTTGGACGCCAAAATTGAATTTGGAAGATATGTTGGCAGATAGTTGGAATTGGCAAAAACAAAATCCAAATGGCTATCATGAATAAAAAAATGGAGCGTTACAACGCTCCATTTTTTATGCGGTTTTAAGCCTGAATGAGTTGAGTGAGCTCATCGACATAAGCTTGCATCGGCTTTGGATTTTTGTCTTTACGGCTTTCAATATTTAAACGGAGTAAAGGCTCTGTATTTGAAGCACGTACATTTAAACGCCAAGCACCAAAATCTAAACTGACGCCATCCGTTTCATCTATGGCTGGATTTTGATTTGCGTAATGATTAAAGATTTTTTGAATGGTTTCTTTTGTATCCGCAACTTTAAAGTTAATCTCGCCAGAACATGGGAATTTTTCAATCATTTCCTCAACCAGAGTAGAGAGTGGTTTTGCCGTTTCAGAGACAACTGAGATTGCTAATAACCATGGAATCATGCCACTGTCGCAATAGGCAAAATCACGGAAGTAGTGGTGTGCTGACATTTCACCGCCATACACTGCATTGTGTTCACGCATTTTATCTTTAATGAAAGAATGGCCTGATTTCGATTGCACAGCTTCGCCTTGATATTGTTCAACGATATCGAAGGTATTCCACACCAAGCGCGGATCATGCACAATTTTTTCACCTTTTTGTTTCAGTAAAAAGGCTTGTGCCAAGAGACCGACGATGTAATACCCTTCAATAAATTGACCTTTTTCATCAAAAAGGAAACAACGATCAAAGTCACCATCCCAAGCGATGCCCATGTCAGCATGATGTTGCAGTACAGCATTGGAGGTACTTGCACGGTTTTCGACTAAGATGGGGTTGGGAATACCATTTGGGAAGTTGCCATCTGCTTCATGGTGAATTTTGATGAATTCAACTGGAATATTCAGGGTTCTAAATTTTTCTTCGATCGCATCGATCACATGACCTGCAGCACCATTCCCCGCATTGACCACGAGTTTTAAAGGTTTGATTTTTGTAGGGTCAATATAGGTCATCAAATGATCAATAAATTCGGGCAAGATATTATAATGCTGAGTTGTACCTTTGATTTCGACTTCTTTAAACTGATTTTTTTCAGCAAGAAGTTGGATATCTTTTAAACCTGAGTCTGCACCAATCGGACGAGCATTTTCGCGTACAAGCTTCATGCCGTTATAGTCCATTGGGTTATGGCTGGCTGTTATTTCGATCCCGCCTTGCACATCAAGATGGAATGCACCGAAATAAACTTCCTCAGTCCCCGTCATGCCTAAATCTAAAACATCAACGCCTGCATCATTCAGTCCATTGATGGTGGCTTGTTTCAGTGCTTCACTGGTTAAGCGAACATCGCAACCGACTACCACTTTTTGAGGTTGATAAATTTCGCCATAAGCGCGTCCAACACGGTATGCGATATCCTCATTGAGTTCTGTGCCCAATTTTCCGCGGATATCATAGGCTTTGAAACAGGTTAATTTTTCCATGTTAAGGTTCTAGTCTATTGAGCAAATTGAATACGAAAATTATAGCGATTTTATGTAAGTACGGCATGGGTTGAGATGAAAAATTACATTTAAATTCAGTAAATTAATTTACTTTATGATGCTTATTTTTAATTGTAAATAAAGCAGTGCTCATAAGTGGATGAATTTTTTTAGAAAAAGTGCAGTAAAAGTTTATTGGTTGTAAAAAATTGAATTTATAAAAAATTTTAATAATAAAAAAAACCCTGATCAATATCAGGGCTTTTTTGAATCTGGAGCGGGAAAGGAGACTCGAACTCCCGACCCCAACCTTGGCAAGGTTATGCTCTACCAACTGAGCTATTCCCGCGGAGTCTATCAATTTTTTAAGTGAAAAAACTGAATGAAAAAATTTTGAGCGGGAAAGGAGACTCGAACTCCCGACCCCAACCTTGGCAAGGTTATGCTCTACCAACTGAGCTATTCCCGCATGCCGTGTATAATACAGCATGAAAAATCAGGGTCAACAACTTTATAAAAAAATATCGTGTGATTGAATAAAATTAAAGCATTTCAATGTATTTCGCTTAATTTTTGATAGGTCTTAAGCTCAACATCAAAGCGCATCTATCCAATGGCTGTGTGGTTTATTTACTTTTTATTCTAAAACTTCACGGTATACTGCTGGCAACCAATGAATGCGTGTGGAATGTAAGCATGACTTTAGAGCAACAATTAATTGAACGTTTACAACAATTGTCTCCTGTGCACTTGGACGTGGTGAATGAGTCATCAGGTCATGGTGGCTATTTCCCTGGTAAAGAATCGCATTTTAAAGTCACTGTTGTAAGTGAAGTGTTTCAAGGCTTACGTTTAGTACAACGCCATCAAAAAGTATATGCACTGGCGGGTGACCTATTGAGTCCAGGAAAGATTCATGCTTTGGCGATTCATGCTTATGTGCCAACTGAATGGACTGGTCAAGCGCCAAATAGTCCTGAATGTGCACATGCACCGAAAGCTTAAATTTTAAAAGTAGGAGAGTGGCTGAAATGGATACACACTTAGTCATTAAAATCGTGCATATGTCGAGTTTGCTCTTGTTGATTATTGCTGTATTAGCACGTGCGACAACCTTATATGTTGGCGTCCAAAATCAACAACCCAACCCGAAAGGACGTAAGGCTTATGTTGCGCTTCAACATTTGGCATTTACTTTGGTTATTGGGACAGGCTTGATTTTATTGTTTTTGAATAATTTTCAAGTTCAACCTTGGTTCTATGCCAAAGTGGTCTTGGTGATCGTGATGTTATCTTCATTAATTAAAGCATATCGCCAAGATGCGTCTGTACTATTAATTCAACGTCGTGCGGGGGTATTGATTAGTTGTGTCGCATTTATGGCCATTATCGGCATCGTGATGATTAAGCCAACTTTCGGTTAATTGTTAGACACAATCGCTTAGGCTCTCACCCCTCTAGGTTAAACTTGATTCATATAATGAATTGAGCCTAGAGGGAATGATGCGTACACGTGTGGTGTTTAATCAAAAAGGTGGCGTTGGTAAATCCAGTATTACAGTAAACTTGGCTGCACTGAGTGCACATCAGGGTTTTAAGACGCTTGTCATTGACCTCGATGCTCAGGCCAATTCCAGTCAGTATCTATTGGGGGATGATGCGACTTATAATGCCGATAAACCTGCACTAGAACCCAATATTGAAAATTTTTTCGAAGATGTATTGGCGAATCAGTCGAGCAAAGGTTTGATTGGTCAAGCCATTGGAAATTTACTCAAAAATAAAAATAAAGGCTTAGAAGCCTATATACATCAGTCACCATTCCCATCTCTCGATGTTTTGCCTGCAAGTCCCTCGCTTGGTGCTTTAGAGCATAGCCTCGAATCCAAACATAAAATTTATAAGCTGCGTGATGCGATTCAGCATCTAGCAGGGACTTATGATCGGATCTATATCGATACACCGCCTGCATTTAATTTTTTTACTTTGTCGGCATTAATTGCAGCAGACCGAGTGTTGATTCCATTTGATTGTGATGTCTTTTCTAAGCGTGCTTTAAACACGTTGATTGAAAACATTATAGAAACTCAAGATGATCATAATGATCGCTTGGAAATTGAAGGTATCGTCGTTAACCAGTTTCAAGCGCAAGCAAAGCTTCCTCGTGAAGTGGTACAGCAGCTTAGAGATGAACAACTACCTGTGCTCAATGCGATGTTGCCACCGTCGGTATTAATGAAAGAGTCTCATCATAAAAATATGCCGTTAATCTATTTAAATACAGATCATAAATTGACGCAGGCCTACCAATCATTGTTCAATGAAATCGAGAATAAATAAGATTTGAGAAGAGTATGAACTCACGCGCGATGAAAATGGTCATGCAACTTAGTGCATTCGGTACGGTTGCTGTATTGATGACTGCTTGTGCGACAACGGTTAAACCGAGTTATGTTTCTCCGACGCAATATCAAGCATTGAACTGTGTACAACTTGGTGCTGAATTCAATCGTATTCAGCAGTACATCAATAATGGTGTACAACCGCCTAAACGTACAGGTGTTGGCGTTGGTCTAGGTGTTGGTGGTGGCTGGGGCCGTGGCGGTTGGGGCTTTGGTCCTTCAGTTTCCGTCAATATGGGACAGTCATCGAATACCAAAAATACTGAATTGTCGCGATTATATGGTGAGCAAGATGCGATCTCACAAGCGGCAACATTTAAAAATTGTCCTTATGTTCCTAAGCGTCAACAGCAAGCTCAGTAATTTAAAAGGGCTGTTCAATCTGAGCTTGAGCAGCTTTTTTTTTAGCAAAATGTTTCAATGTAAATTTATTAAAATCAACTCTTTAGAAAATTATTAACTGAAAATAGACGCGACATTCATCATTCTTTCACTTTAAAAACTTGTCTTTAAATTCGTTTTTCGTTTAAGGTGTGCCTCCTCTAAATCTCTGATTTTAATCTATGGTAGAAAGTTGGCTTTATATTTTTGCAGTGTTCGCGGTATTACTTATTCCCGGTCCAACCAATGCATTATTGGCTAGCGCAGCACATCACCATGGCGTATTAAAAGCATTCTATTTCGTACCTCTTGAATTACTGGGTTATATCTACGGCATTAGCATTTGGGCACTGTTGGTGCATTTAACCCTACCAATTTGGCCAATGCTGATTCATATCTTACATTTGGTGAGTGCAGTTTATGTGATTTGGATGGCTTTTCATTTATGGAAAGCTTCACACCTTAAGCAATTGAGCCAAAAAAACATTCGAATGAGTCGCAGTCATCTTTTTAAATCGACTCTGAAAAATCCAAAATCTATTTTGTTTGCAGTTGGTATTTTTCCAGCATGGACTTGGGATTCTTTTCAAAACTATTTTTTAGTTTTGGGTGTATTCACCTTATGTTTAATTCCATGTGCTTTATTTTGGATGTATTTTGGTCGTAAAGTCTTGGCAGGGAATCAGACGGTGGTCAGCGCAGATCGCTTATACAAAGGTTCTGCCATGTTACTTATGCTCAGTATGTTACCTGTCATTATTGGATTTTTCTAAGCCATTCAATATTTTGTAGTGATAAAAAAAGCAGATTCTTGGTGGAGAATCTGCTTTTTGAAGCCTAAGATCATTACATCATTTCGGGATTTTTCTTTGGGAAAAACTTGTGGCGAATAAAGCCAATGATCCCCGGCAATACGCTTAGAATAATGATTCCGAAAATTAAATGGGTGAAATTGTCTTTCACGATCGGCATATTACCGAACAAATAACCCAAGGTGATAAACGAAGAAATCCACAAGAAAGCACCAACGACATTGTAAGTAATGAAGTATTTGTAGTTCATGCTTCCTGCACCAGCGACGAAGGGTGCAAATGTACGCGCGAATGGGACAAAACGTGCAAAAATAATGGTTTTACCGCCGTGTTTTTCGAAGAATTTTTGCGTATAAACCAAATGTTTTTTATTGATAAATCGAGATTCAATCTCAAAAACACGTGGTCCGATATATTTTCCAATATGATAATTTAAGGTATCACCCAATACTGCTGCCGTGAATAACAACACGCCCAAAAGCCACGGATCCATTGCACCTGTTGAGGCTGCTAAAGCACCTGCTGCAAACAGTAAACTGTCCCCGGGTAGAAAAGGCATGACCACTAAGCCCGTTTCTACGAAAATAATCAGGAATAAAATTCCGTAAATCCAAATGCCATAATTGGTAATAAATTCAAGTAGATGATCATCTACATGCAGAATAAAATCGATTAAATCCATGAGGGGTGAACTGAGCAAAAATGTGTTCAAATGCTAACAGCCAACGGCGCTGATGTCAGTAGTCAATTGATTTAAATTATAGGTGAATGATTGTTCTGATTATGCAACGCTGATTCTTTATATTGATTATATATCCTAAAAATAAAAGCTACTAATCTAAGGTCATTATCAAAAACAAAACATAGATAGGTCAACCCAATGTTTAATCCAAATCAAGTGATTCAAAAAATTGTTACTCAACCCACAGTGCATGCAACTTTAACCCTCGTCGCACGTGTCCTTTTAGCATATATCTTTATCGTGGCGGGGTGGGGGCAAACTCGCAGGTTATAGCGCGACAGTTGGATATATGGAAGCAAGGGGTGTGCCAGGTGCATTATTGCCAATAACCATTTTGGTTGAACTGGGTGGAGGCTTAGCACTGTTGTTTGGGGTGCAAGCACGATTATTCGCAGCAGCTTTAGCTGGTTTTAGTTTAGTTACCGCATTTCTTTTTCATGGTACAACTGAAGATTCGATACATTTCATGAAAAACTTTGCTATGTCGGGTGGTCTAGTCTTCCTCGTATTGCATGGTGCAGGTCAATGGAGTGTTGATCAGCTTTTTGAAAAATAAATGACAAATAGGCAATGCAGGTGAAATGACAGAATTATTCGCCTGCTGCATCCTGATCTGAATGTAACTCCAAGGCTTATATGATCAGATCAATCGACTGAAATTGTTGAATAAAAAGACAATATTTAATAATAATGTATTGAAATATAGAAAGATTTGAATAGTGTGCGTAAGCTTAATAAAAATGATAGAATAGCGCGCTAATCCTTCGTTAGCCTTTCATAGTTGTTATCATGACTACCAATACTCAAATTACCGAAGATCGTATCCTGATTTTGGATTTCGGCTCTCAATATAGCCAATTGATCGCACGTCGTGTACGTGAATCAGGCGTATATTCTGAAATGTATGCTTTTGATATGTCGGAAGAGGACATCCGCGCATTTAATCCAAAAGGGATTATTCTTTCAGGTGGTCCTGAGAGTGTTCACGTTGAAGGCAGCCCACGTGCGCCAGAAGTTGTGTTTAACTTAGGCGTACCAGTATTGGGTATTTGTTACGGTTTACAAACGATGTCTGCTCAGTTGGGCGGTAAAGTTGAACCGGGTACAGTTCATGAGTTTGGCTATGCTGAAGTCGATATTAAAGTACGTGATGCTTTAATTGGCGATCTTGAAGATTCAGCAGACAAATTGAAAGTATGGATGAGCCATGGCGATAAAGTGACTCAAATTCCAGAAGGTTTCCAAATTACTGCAAGTACACCAAGCTGCCCAGTGGCAATGGTGTCTGACGAAGCTCGTCGTTTCTACGGTATCCAGTTCCACCCTGAAGTAACACATACTGCTAAAGGTAAAGAGTTACTTGAGAACTTTGTACAAAAGATCTGTGGTTGCCGTAGCCTATGGAATTCTGAAAACATCATTGATTTACGTGTTGAACAATTACGTGAACAGATTGGTGATCAGAAGGTTCTTCTTGGTCTTTCAGGTGGTGTAGATTCATCTGTTGTGGCTGCATTGCTTCACAAAGCAATTGGCGATCAATTGACATGTGTATTCGTTGACAATGGTCTTCTTCGTTTAAATGAAGGGGATCAAGTGATGGAAATGTTTGCGAAAAACATGGGTATCCGTGTGATTCGTGCTGATGCTGAACAACGTTTCCTTGACGCTTTGGCAGGTGAAGTTGATCCTGAAGCAAAACGTAAAATCATTGGTCGTGAGTTCATCGAAGTATTTGCTGAAGAAGCACGTAAGCTTGATGGCGTGAACTTCCTTGCGCAAGGTACGATTTATCCTGATGTGATTGAATCTGCTGCAAGCAAACAAGGTAAAGCACATGTGATTAAATCACACCATAACGTGGGTGGTTTACCAGAAGATCTCGCTTTTGAATTGGTTGAGCCAATTCGTGATTTATTTAAAGATGAAGTACGTCGTTTGGGTACAACTTTAGGTTTACCATTTGAGATGCTTTATCGTCATCCATTCCCAGGACCAGGTCTTGGTGTTCGTATTTTGGGTGAAGTGAAGAAAGAGTATGCTGATATTCTTCGTTTAGCCGATGACATCTTCATGCAAGAACTTCGTGCAAGTGGTTGGTATGATAAAACTGCACAAGCATTCGCTGTATTCCAACCAGTAAAATCTGTGGGTGTAGTCGGTGATGGCCGTCGTTATGCATGGGTGATTGCACTTCGTGCGGTTGAAACGGTTGACTTTATGACGGCTCGTTTCGCACATCTCCCTTATGATCTTGTTGATAAAATTTCGACGCGTATCATGAACGAGATTGCAGAAGTTTCACGTGTTGTTTATGACGTATCGTCTAAACCACCTGCAACGATTGAATGGGAGTAATTTAGGGCTTTCAAGAAACAACGTTTCTTGCCTAGATTACGCCAAGGGCTGTCCCAGCGGCAGTGAGGGATTTCGGACAGCATGGCTATCCGCTTGAATTACTCCAAGCGCTGCGTGCGCGGCAGTATCTGAATCAAGACATGTCCCAATAGAAAGGACGCTTAGGCGTCCTTTCTATTTATTATCTAAAATTTAATTTAGAAGAATTCTATGTTTGAAGGAATAGTCAAAATACGTAAAGCATAGGAAGTCATTAGCCCAAATAACGTTGTTTTAAGAAATTCCCCAAACTCTTGTTGTGGCAATGCAAGCAATTTGATTGCTACTTACTTAGAATCAAAAGGATATGGTGAATTCCAATATATTTTAGGAAAAAATATAAAGGAAACAGAAAGTCTGCTTGGCTTTTAAATGTACGAAGTAGATATATATAGTTGATCTAACAGCAGATCAATTTAGATTGGATAAAATTATTTATACGTTAGAGCATGAGTATCCTTTATCACAGTTATTTCCAAAACTATTAAATCAAGGGCAGGCAAGCATTCTATTTTTAATACATACAAAACTCTAATTGTCCTACCTATAGTATTCAGCGTATTAAGTCTAAGGTGGTTCAATTTGCATGACCTTGTTAATATCTATAACAAAGATAGCCATTTGCCAAACTTTTAGGATAACAACATGACCAATAATACTTATACCGAATTGTCTCATTCAGAAGACTGTGAAAAGCACGCCAACCAATTTATTCAGGAATTTCCACTGCGCCGTGCAGAAATTGGTCAAGGAACAGTGATCAAACGCGCTTTACCAAGTCGCCATAAGCGTATGATTGGCGCATGGTGCTTCTTAGATCATGCAGGTCCTGTGACATTTGAAGCTGGACAAGGTCTAGATGTTGGACCACATCCACACATTGGTCTACAAACCTTTACTTGGATGATTGAAGGGACCATGTTGCATAGCGACAGCTTAGGGACAACAGATCAGCTGATTCAGCCCAAGCAAGTCAACCTCATGACCGCAGGTCGAGGTATTTCACATACTGAAGTCGCGCCAGCGAATGAAACAAAAATGCATGCTGCACAACTTTGGATTGCATTGCCTGATGACAAACTTACCATCGATCCAGCTTTTAACCACTATCCAGAATTACCCGTGGTTAATCAGTCAGGTATCGAATTTACGGTATTGGTCGGTGAGTATCTAAATACCGTATCACCAGTCAAAGTACATACAGAGCTTTTAGGTGTTGATTTATTTGCGCAAGCAGCCACAAAAGCACGTTTACCTTTAAATCCAAAGTTTGAATATGGATTTATGGCGCTTGAAGGTACAGCAACCATCAATGGTCATCATTTAGATGAAGACAATATGGTAATTTTAGAGCCAGGGCTAGAATATGTGGAAGTAGATATCCATGACAATAGTCGTGTACTGCTTTTGGGCGGTGAGCCATTTGAATCACCAATTTTATTATGGTGGAATTTCGTTGGACGTACGCAAGAAGAAATCAAAATTGCACGTGATCAATGGATAGCAGAAGATCCACGTTTTGGGTCAATTCCATCATATCAAGGCGAACGTTTGAAAGCTCCGACATTGCCAGATAGCATGCGCCCATCTAAATAATAAGACACAGAAGGAAAATAAAATGGCAACGATCGCAAATGCAAAGGTCACCACACTACCTGAAAAATGGGGTGGTGAAATTCAATCTGGTCAGCACACATTTCTCACCGATAAACCTGAATCATTCCAAGGTTTAGATCGTGGGCCTGCACCGTATGATTTTATTTGTTCAGGATTAATTTCCTGCACAATGATCACATTACGGATGTATGCAGAGCATAAAGGACTGGATTTAGGCGAATTTAGTGTTGAGGCAGATTTTAAAGCCAATAAAGAAGGGCTGGAATGGATTGAGCGTCGTTTAAGTTTTAAAACTAACTTGGATGAAGCACTACAAGAAAAAGTTTTAAATGTGTGCCAAAAAACACCCGTCACTAAAACATTGCTCAGAAGCGTCGAAATTAAAACAACAATTGTTTAAATATAGACAACTTAATAGGCATCAACATTCTGTATTTTTGTAATTTACAGCTAAAAAGAAGACATTTTGTGTAAAGCAGGATGTCTTTTTTTTATTCAAAATGGCTATATAGAGAGAAATAAAATTAGGTGGTCTTATGCTGACATTACATCATTTAGAAAAATCACGTTCTTCAAGAATTATTTGGGCGCTAGAAGAGTTGGGTGCTGAATACCAAATTCAACATTATAAAAGATTGCCAACTTACGCCGCTCCACCAGAATTGAAGAAGGTTCATCCTTTGGGGAAATCACCAGTGATTACTGATGATAATTTAGTGATCGCAGAATCTGCGGTGATTTTAGACTATCTGGCAGATCGCTATGATACTCAGCATCAATTTAAACCCCAGTCACAGCCGGACTTAACACAATATCAGTATTGGATGCATTACGCTGAAGGCTCATTAATGCCACTTTTAGTGATGACCTTAGTTCTCTCGTTTGTACCTCCTAAAGTACCTTTTGTGATTCGACCAATTGCCAATAAAATTATTGATGGGGTGACTGATGGATTTATACAACCGCGTCTCGCTGAACATATTGAATTTTTAGAACAGCATTTGGCGCAACATGAATTTTTTATATCTCAGTTTTCATTTGCAGATATCCAAATGAGTTTTCCCTTGATCGCGATGGATGAGCGCTTAAATGGAAAATATCCGAACATTCATGCGTATGTAAAACGCATAAAACAAAGACCTGCTTATCAGCGAGCGGTCATCAAGGGTGGTGATTAAGATGGCAGATCAGGCAGTGAAATTAATCTTCCTGCCCGGAGCATCTGGCAGTACTGCATTTTGGAAACCTGTTCAATCACATTTTGAATCTGAGTACGACACGCACATCATTGCTTATCCCAGTTTTGGTGAATATCCTGATCATCCACATGTAAATTCAATGTCAGATTTACAAGATTATGTATTTGATCATCTTCAGCGCCCAAGTATTCTGATCGCTCAATCTATGGGTGGGGTCATTGCTGTTCAAGCGGCGTTGAGGTATCCAAAATTGATTCAAGGTTTGGTGTTGGTCGCTACGTCAGGTGGCGTTGATTTAACACCATTTCATGTTAAAGATTGGCGTGCAGAATATCAAAATGAATATGAAGTGCCGCACTGGTTTATTGATGATGAAACCAAATTAGATGAACGGCTTGCTGAAATTGAGTGTCCTGTACTATTAATCTGGGGCGGAGATGATGACATTAGTCCTGTTGCAGTAGGTGAGTACTTAAATCACGCTTTTAAGTATTCAGCGCTGAATGTGATCCCGAACGGACAACATGATTTAGCTAAAGTTTATGCGCCAGAGTGTATTTCTTTTATTCAGCGCTACTTAGCAAAATTTTAGGTTTGCTCTAGACTAAAAAAGGATGCTAATCGCATCCTTTTTTTTGATTATCGTTTTACAACGATTGAATCAATACCGCTGTGTTGTAGGGTTTGCTGAGCGATAACAGCTGCTTCTTGAGAGTCATAAGGTCCAGAGACAACACGATACCAAGTTTGTCCGCCTTCTGTGGTTTTAATGACATCTGCAGATAAGCCGTTGAGAATAATTTCAGCACGACGTGCATCAGCACTGTCTGGATCTGGATAACTTCTGACTTGTAAAAGGTAGCTACTCGCCACGGGTTGAGGTTCTGCATTTTCAATCAGTTCACCCTCGGTTGTTGTAGCATCAGTAACCACAGGTGCTTCCACGATGACAGGTGCGGTGTTCACTTGCTGATTTTCAGGTACAGCTTGATCGGGGATTGGAGTCACTTGTTGTTGAGGCAATAAATCGTAGAAGCGATAATCTTTATTCGTATCTTCTTGATAATGTTCAGATTGAATATCATTGCTTTTTGGTTGGACTGGCGCCCACGGTTTCCATAGCATTAAGGCTACGGCAAAACTCAGTACAATTAAAATCAGAACAAGCATACCTAACCATTTTGGTATTAATGGTTGTTTAGGTTTGTTAGGTCTTTCTGATACACCACGCTGCGTTTTTCCAAACACTTGGAAACCTCTCTTATTTTAAGATCATGCAATGGAAAATTGGATTACCATCACATGGAATTTTTATCTCATTTTTTTCAATAATAAAAGTCTAAAGAGGTGAATCTTTTAAAAAGATTCACCTTCGATGACTTACATACTTTCAGGTGCAGAAACGCCTAAAAGCTCTAAACCATTTTTCAAGACTTGACGAACATTTACCGATAACAACAAACGTGCTTGGGTCAGATCAGCATCATCACCGAGTACTTTATTTTCGTTGTACCAACCATGGAACAATGCTGCAAGTTCTTTTAAGTAGTTACCTACTTGATGCGGTTCATGGCTGTTTGCAGCACGTGCAATAATTTCAGGGTAGGCTGCAAGTTTTGCTAAGATTTCAGTTTCAGCTTCTAATTCAAGCTTTGCGGCAAAACCACGCGCAGTGGTCACATCGAAGTTGATGTTCAAGCTGCTTGCTTTTTCTAGCATACGACAAATACGTGCATGAGCATATTGAATGTAATACACCGCATTGTCTTTACTTTGAGAAACCGCGAGATCCAGATCAAAGTCGATGTGCTGTTCAGACTTACGCATGACATAGTAGAAGCGAGCAGCGTCGTTGCCGACTTCTTTACGTAGATCACGCAATGTGACAAATTGACCTGAACGAGATGACATTTGAACCATCTCACCACCACGCCATAGGCTGACGAATTGTACTAATAACACAGTCAGTTTTTTTGAGTCATATCCCATCGCATCAATCGCCGCTTTTACACGTGCGATATAACCGTGGTGGTCTGAACCCCAAATATCAATAATGTCAGTATAACCACGCTGAAGTTTATTCAGATGGTAAGCAATGTCAGAAGCGAAGTAAGTGGTTTGGCCATTACGACGTTTTACAACACGGTCTTTTTCATCACCAAATTCTGTTGATTTGAACCAAATGTTGCCATCTTTCTCATAGAGGAAGCCGCGTTGATCAAGTGTTTGTAATGCTTCTTCAATTTTTTCAGTCAATGATGCTTCACTGAACCATTGGTTGAAAGTCACACCAAATTCACCAAGATCATCTTTAATATCATCAAGAATTGCTTTTAACGCAGCTTGATGAAAAACGCGATAACCTTCACCTATTAACGTCTGCGAGTTAAAAATTAGACCATCAATGTGTTTTTCTTTATCGCCAGAAATTACAACCTTGTTGCCTTCGGCATCAAGTTCTTCAGCATACTGCACATCTTCTGGCACATCTTTAAAAACATCAGCTACAGGGCGAACATATGCATCGTCGTCTTGATCAATAATGCTTTGTGCAATTTCTTTAACGTAATCGCCTTGGTAAGCATTTTTAGGGAATACTAATGTTTGACCAGTTAACTCAAGGTAACGTAGATAAGTAGACGTCGCTAAAATGTCCATTTGACGACCAGCGTCATTCACATAGTATTCACGATCCACTGTAGCACCAGTTGCTTCAAGTAAATTCGCAACCGTCATGCCATATGCTGCGCCACGACCGTGACCCACATGTAAGCTTGATGTCGGGTTCGCAGAGACAAACTCAACTTGGATTTTTTTCGTAGCATTAACTTGCGTACGACCAAAATCATTAGCTTGTGCCTGAATAGCATCAAGAACAGCAAAACGTTGGTCTGCATTCAAGAAAAAGTTGATAAAACCAGGACCAGCGATTTCCGCTTTACTGATATCTGCAACTTCTGGGAGTGCAGCAAGAATTTTTTCTGCTAATTCACGAGGCTTCATACCTGCAGCTTTAGACGCGATCATTGCGATATTCGAAGCGAAGTCACCATGGCTTCGGTCTTTGGTTCGCGTTAAGTTTCCGCTGTTGTTAAAGTCAGATGGGAGGACCCCTTCAGCTTGAAGAGATTGCACTGCATGATCGAGAGCTGCTTGTATTGCCGTATTCATAATTTATCGAAAAATTAATGTCGCAGAAAAACGACAAATATAGCAAATTTAGCGCTCATTAGCGAAGCAGATTTGCGTTGAATAAAACTTATCCGACATAAAAAATAATAAAATCAGTTTTTTTAATCACTATGCGCTATTTGCAGAATTAACGATGATGAAATTAATCTTTTACATCTAATGCATATCGATGATTGAATTGAGCCTGATTGTCTTTATCTCATTTAATGTGAATTTAAATAGAAATCAGGCAATTTTATGACTCGAAATTAAGCCATACACGTGACAGGCTTATTTAGTAATTCTGCTTTACCATTTGGGAAAGTGTATAACTTAGATGCATGGAAGATTTTAATGGTTTTGGCCTTTTGAGCAGCAGTTTGAAATGTCGCTAAATTTTTTTGATTCGCCAAACTAAAAGGATTTCCGTAATTCTTATTGTCGAGTAGTACTTGGATCGTTCCAACTTCAGGCTGAAGACTATTTAAAATTTCCGAACCTTCCACATTTTGTATGCTGAGACTTGGTTTTTGGACACTATTCTTACAATTTAAACGCAGGAACAGCATGTGACCATCAACTGCTTTGTTTTGTAAGTCATAAATTCCTTGAAGGTCATTTTCGATATATACCCACTGACCAATCGGCATATTTTGTTTAAGTTTCTCAATTTGCTCGAGGGTGGTTTTACTAATATCAACAATGCCTTTTTTATCAATTTCAGGGGTTTTATCAGCGCGGGCTAAGCCCACCATTGAAAGTGCTTTATCACCGACCTTTGAGGTCGTGTCAGTGATGGTTTGACAACCCGTCACATTTAGCAATGAAATAATAGTCAATGGCAAAATGGCAATTTTAGCTGTAATTTTCATGTGGATCTAATAATGAAGTAAAATACGATTGAATCCGATATTAGCTGAATCGTTCAGATTAGTTTGCAAAAAAAAGTTAATAAGCATGAATAATACATTTGAAATGTGATAGTTTTATCTATTTCTCTATCAATAGAATGATGGATTGAAGTTATAAAATTTAAAAATACTGCCAATATTATTATCAATTTTATAAATATACATTTGTCTTCATTTCGGCTTAAGCTATTTCTTAAATAAATGGTAAAAATGAAATGAAAAGGGTCTGAATTTAGGCCTGATCCATGAGATTAGAGATGACAACTGAACACACTGAAGTGAAACACCCTCTTTATACCCCTTATGCTGGCTTTACTTTGCTTGAACTACCTCTCCTTAATAAAGGCTCTGCGTTCACTGAGGAGGAGCGAGCAAGTTTTAATCTCAATGGTTTACTACCTCATGTGATTGAAACGATTGAAGAGCAACACCAACGTTCATATCAACAATTTACGTCATTTCATGACGACATTAATAAGCATATTTATCTGAGAAATATACAAGACACCAATGAGACTTTGTTTTATCACCTCATAGAAAATCATTTATCAGAAATGATGCCGATTATTTATACCCCAACGGTAGGTGAGGCTTGTCAACGATTTTCTGATATTTACCGCCGTCATCGTGGTGTATTTATTTCATATCCTGATCGTGCCAACATTGACGATATTTTACAAAATGTGAATAAGAACAACGTCAAAGTCATTGTAATCACAGATGGTGAACGCATTCTTGGGTTAGGTGACCAAGGGATTGGTGGGATGGGAATCCCAATCGGAAAATTATCTCTCTATACCGCATGTGGTGGTATTAGCCCAGCGTATACACTACCCATTACATTGGATGTAGGTACCAATAATGCACAGTTGCTAAATGATCCAATTTATTTAGGTTGGAATCAGCCTCGTATTAGTGGCGATGAATACTATGACTTTGTGGATGACGTACTTCGTGCGATTAAACGTCGTTGGCCAAAAGCTTTAATTCAATTTGAAGATTTTGCTCAAAAAAATGCAATGCCATTGTTGGAAAAATATCGTGATCAATATTGTTGTTTTAATGATGATATTCAAGGTACTGCTGCTGTTGCGGTCGGCAGCTTAATCGCAGCAAGTCGAGCTGCAGGAAAACAATTACGTGACCAGAAAGTGGCATTCTTGGGTGCTGGTTCAGCGGGCTGTGGTATCGCTGAGCAAATCATTGCGCAAATGGTGGCTGAAGGTTTGAGTGATGCTGAGGCAAGATCACGAATTTATATGGTCGATCGTTTTGGATTATTGACCGATAATCAACCAAATCTTTTAGATTTTCAGCGTAAACTGGTTCAAAGTTCAGAAAATGTATCCGCGTGGGCTGATGCGGAAGGCATCATTTCATTGCTAGATGTTGTAAAAAATGCACACCCGACTGTGTTAATTGGTGTCTCTGGACAACCGGGTTTATTCACTGAAGAAATTATTCGAACTATGGCATCCAACTGCGAGCATCCTATTGTATTGCCATTGTCGAATCCAACGTCGCGTGTAGAAGCTGTACCAGCAGATATTATTCAGTGGACGGACGGTCGCGCTTTGATTGCAACTGGTAGTCCATTTATGCCAGTTAATTATCAAGATAAGCTACACAATATTTCTCAGTGTAATAACTCTTATATTTTCCCAGGGATTGGCTTAGGGGTGATTGCTGTGCAGGCAACGCGTGTTACAGACAATATGCTGATGGCATCAAGTATGGCGTTGGCAGATTGCTCTCCAAAATTGCAACACCCTGACGACGACTTACTTCCTGATCTCAATGATTTGCAGAAAGTCTCCCGAATCATCGCGTTCAAGGTTGCAAAAGCGGCGATTGAGGATGGTGTTGCCTTGCCATTGAGTGATGAGCTGATCGAAAAAAGTATTGAAGATAATTTCTGGAAACCGGAATATCGCCGTTATAAGCGAATTCCATTTTAAAAAACTTGAATTTTCAATATAAATTCATTGGAAATAAATAGGAATCAATATGTTGGTTCCTATTTTTTGTTTAGAATAATTACAATATTTAAAAGCAAGATTGAGCGGAATACGCTACAATTTTCAAAAATCATAATAATAGCTTTAATCATTCTATGCTCAATAATATCAATTCAATTATAGAAGGCTTGGGTCTGAGCCCGCAAAAGCGCGCGTTACATATTAAATTTTCTAATCCTATATTAGATAGCCAAGTTTTCATTCAACGAATTCAGGGTCAACACTTTATTAATCAAGGCTTAAAAGCTGAAGTATTATGCTTATCGACGAATGCGCATTTACAACTTAAGCAATTCATTGGTTGTTTAGTGGCTGTCGATCAAGTTACGGATCTTGGAAAATTAGCTCGGACTACTGGGATCGTGACAGGGGTGAGCCAAGGTCAAAGTGATGGAGCGTTGACCTTATATAAGTTGACTGTTGAAGATGCAACTTCACTTTGGCACAAACGCCGTAACAGTCGCGTATTTATGAACAAATCCGTGGTTGATATCACTGAGATTATTTTTAAAGAGTGGCAGACGAAAAGCGTGTTATTTAGTGCCGCTTTGAGTCTGTCAACGGCGGGTTTAAAAGCATCATATGATATACGTCCATTTGTGATGCAAGCCAACGAATCAGACTATGATTTTCTAACACGCTTATGGCGGAGTGAAGGCATTAATTGGTTGATTGATGAGACAGATCAAACTGTGCCATTTTCAGCGAAAGAAATTCAATCACAAAAATTAAGGCTAATAGATGAAAATAGCCAGTATGAGCCTTTAGATCGACGCACGCTCAGATTCCATCGCAGTCATGCAACAGAACGTTTTGATACGATTACCAGTTTTATTGCTCAACGCTCAATACAATCTACAGCAATTCAGGTGCAACGTTGGCAGGGCGATATACTTGCGCAAGATCAAGATGATTATCAACTCAGTGCTCATCAACATAGTGACCAGTTGGATAATGAAACGTTAAGTCTAGAACAAGCATGGACTGTGAGTCCTGCTTGGATTGCTGATTTAAAAGGTGAAGATCAAGCCACTCTATCAAACAATTCACAACTACAAAAACTGAATACACAACTCAATCAATACCAAGATTTGCAGGCTAAATACTTTACTGCGGTGAGTAGCGTTCGAGATGCCAATGTTGGGTATTGGTTTGAATTTATGGGTCATCCAGAAATAGATCAACATCAAGGGGCAGATCGCCAATTTATTATTTTAGGAAAACATTTTTTTAATCAAAATAATTTACCTAAAGATTTAAATAATCAAATTGAAACATTAATTGATTTAAGTCGTTGGAAAAAGACAAAAACAGATGAGCGTTTATCTACAGAACTGAGTTTAGTGCGCCGAGCTATACCTATTGTTCCAGAATATGATCCATTGAAACATCGTCCAGTTGCTTATCCTCAACGGGCAAAAGTGGTTGGTCCTGAAGGTGAAACGATCTATGTGGATCAATGGGGGCGTATTAAGGTTCGCTTCGTATTTACACGTAATGATGACCATCAACATGATGGTGGTGCAGGGTCGAATGATAATGATACAGACTCTGCGTGGGTTGATGTTTTAACTTCTTGGGCTGGGGAGGGTTATGGATCAAGATTTCATCCACGTATAGGTGAAATTGTTGTCATTGACTTCTTTGATGGAAATGTTGATCGACCTTTCGTTGTTGGGCGTTTACATGAAGCAGAACGTCATCAAACCATGTTTGATGTTAAGGGACAGTTACCGGACACCAAAAAACTCAGTGGGATTCGCACGGCAGAAGTTGGTGGTTCTGGATTTAACCAACTCCGATTTGATGATACGACAGGACAAATTAGTACTCAGTTGCAAAGTAGTCATGCGGCAACTCAATTGAATCTGGGTAATTTGAGTCATCCTAGGGATAAGGAAAAAAGTGATGGACGTGGAGAAGGATTTGAGCTGAGAACTGATGCTTTTGGTGCTGTTCGTGCAGGGAAAGGAATGCTCATTACGACTTATGCACAAGAAAAAGCAATTGCTGATCATCTTGAAGCTACACAGGCTCAATCTCTGTTGAGTCAGAGTGAGCAGAGTATGAAAATGCTCAGTGAAATTGCAGTAAAACAACAATCGGATGCATTAAATGTAATTAGTAGATTACCTAAATTTATTCAATCATTAGAAATCAAAAGTAGTGCTCAAGCTTTGCAGTCTACAGTGAATTTATTCAAAGAGGGAATAGCGAAGGATCCATTAAATGCACTGAAAGATTGTGGTGGTTTTATTAAGGATATTGGTACTTTAGGTGGTAATACTGCTGGAATTGTGGATGAGTTTAATAGTTACTTTGAGCATGCTCAAGAAGCGGTTGATAATCTCAAGGAATTTATTGATAACGTACAAGAATATGGTTCTGAAGCGATAAAGAGGAAATTTGAAAGTATTAAAAATGGGATTAAAGATAACCCATTTCAAGCACTTCAAGATGTGAGTAAAGCAATTTCGAGCGTTGACTTGAATATGGAAGATCAACTGGTGTTATGCACTGGTTTTGGTGGTGCAAACAAAAAAGATGATATTAATCCAGTAAAAGCCTTAAGCACACTGACAGGTTTTATGGAGGGATATACTCAAGGATTAGAAAATAGTTCTGATCAAAAAAAACAAGAGCAAGGACGTTTATTTAGACAGGCACTCATGCTTTTGGCTTCACCCAATGGGATTGCATTAACAACGCCTGAGGACATTATTCTTCAAGCATCACAAGATATTGCGGAGAGTGCACAGGGTTCAATTAATTTAAGTGCGCAAAAAAATATTGTAGGGCATGCTCAAGACAAGATCAGTTTGTTTGCTGCACAGAAAGGATTTCGAGCGTTCGCAGCTAAAGGTAAAGTTGAATTACAAGCGCAAGATGATGCGATTGAAGCTATTGCACGTAAGGTAATTAAGCTTATTTCAACCGAAGATAAAATTGAAATTACCAGCCCTAAAGAAATTGTACTGACCGCAGGTGGCTCGCAACTCAAGATTAATGCTAGTGGAGTATTTAGCACGACGGGTGGAAAATTTGAGAGTAAGGCAGGGCAACATTTGTTTACGGGTGGGGCAACTGTAAATGCGCAATTACCTAAGATGCCTGAGAGTGGGATATTTAGTAGAAGATTTGATTTTAGTGAACTAATTTCAAAAGAACTTTTAAAGAATGGCTATAAATATAAAGTCGTTAATCATGATAAAAAGACAGAATATATAGGTTTTCTTGATGAAAATGCTCGCACAGAGAGAATCTTTAGTGAGAACCCTGATAATGTTGAAATAGTACTATTGGGTAAATCTGAGGATGAATCAGATAAGTTGCTTCTAATTGAGGAAGAATTTACTCAAGATAAAAGTGATAGTTCAGATGAAGCATGTTGTGGAGGGCATGATGAAGATGATCATGACTATCATGATGAAGAATTTAATGATGAAAGTGATTTAGAAGCTGATTTCAACAGTTTTGGACTTTAAGGTGGATTTATGAAAAAACTAAAAAAAATAATGACTATGTTCGTGTGCTTAAGTAGCCCAACACTATATGCTGAAAGTTCGAAAGAGTGTATGAATTATTGGAATCAACCAATAAAAAAGATCACGGTATTAGAAGAAGTTGAATGTGATCATATCTGGGATTTTGGTAAAAGTAAAAATAGTTTGAATCGCTTCAAAGTGGTAAATAATTTAAATCTTAAAACAACTAATACACAATGGATGTCAACAGGGCAGTGTCAAAAAGTATCATACAATAAAAAACAGTTTAATATTTACAATTCAGAGTACAAAGAATATGGGCACAATATTTGGCTAATTTACGATGACAAAAATGCTTTTGCATATTTTAGAAAAGTGAATAGTAAAGATCAATCAGTGGAGGTGAGTTGTGCTCAAGAGGGGGCGGACACAAATTTGAAATTTATACTCAATACTTATTTAAAAAATAATACATCTGTAAGTATGCAAAAATATAAAGCAAATGATTGGTATAAAGAGTAATAAGAATGAAAAAAACAATAACTTTTAAAGATGGGACAACTAGAACGTTTGAAACAAATTTGGAGGGTTTTATTCAAGCTGTAAGTTTTAAAGAATCTTCATCAGATTTGTCTTTGCCATTAAGCAATCCAGTCAATATAAGGTGTGCAAGAAAAGTAAACGAGGCAGGTTATTTGGGCCTATTTCAATGGGGAGAGTCTGCTCTGTATGAGCTGGGGTATTATTTAGGGGATAAAGGAATTTCCTATGATGATATTAAAGATGCAAGAAGAGGATCTGCTTTACACAATAGTTGGAAGAGTCAATTTGACTCTAATAATTGGTCGGGTAAGTGGTCAGGTAAAAGAAATATAAATTCCAAATCTGATTTTTTAAATAATCCTAAGGTTCAGTATGAGGTTATCAAAGAATGGATTGGTTATTTATGTAAACAAATAAGAAATAATAATTTAAATGAGCATTTTGGTAGAACGATTCAAGGCGTTGAAGTCAATGAGTCTGGAGCAATTGCTGGGATGCATTTGGTTGGTATAGGAGGTTTGGGTGCTTTTTTAGGGTTTTCAAAATTTTCTGGTGAAAAACAAACGGATGGTAATGGAACACATATTAAGAAATATATTCAAGACTTTGGTGGCTTTGATCTGGAGCAGTGCTGTAATCGGAAAATATATATAAATTTGAAGGATAAAAATGATAATGTATTACCAGATAAGGAAGTTACAATTGTCTCAAAATATTCTGGAAAAAGTTTTTCTGGTGAGACCAAAGTTAAAATAAAAAGCGATGAAAATGGATATCTTCCTGTCATTGTTAGGCATCCATCAACTGAAATTAAAATTGTGGCTGATGGCAAAGAGTCAAATCCTATTATTCAGAAAGCTGACCAAAAACAACGTGCAATTTTAAAGGATTTTGAAGTTTCAAAATTTCCAGCAACCTTAGAGCAAAATAGTAATCCTCAGCCTAAACCTCAACCAGATAAAACACCTCAACAAGTAAGAAATGAGAAAAATCAATCTGAAGCTAAGCAAGAAGGAGCTGCTGAAAATAACAAAGATATTAGTTTCAATATTCAAATTGTAGAGGGTGATACAGGGAAACCAATCTCTAATATGAATTTTTTTCTTACATATAAAGAAAATAAGAAAAAACATACAGCGAATGATCAAGGTATTAAGCAAGGTATTATTGCTGAAGTTGGACAAGACATAGAAGTTTCAGTTTCAGGTGAAGTAGGAAATCAAAAAATACACCACTTTAAAGTCGAACAAACTTTGTCTAATCAGACAGTTAAAATTAAGTTACCAGTTCAAGCTTTCAAAATAATTGTAAAAAAAGACAATAGATTGGTGCCGAATTTACCAATAACATTATTTTATAGAGGGCGGGAGATTCCTAAAAAAACTAATGCATTAGGTGAAGTTTCTGTAAAAATGCTAGTTGGCTTTGTATATGGATTTGGTACTAGTAGTAAGTCTTTTATTAAAGTAAGGGCGATATATGGGAATACATCGCGAATATTTCGAATAAATGAAGGTTTTGAAAAACTTTCTAAACAAAATACTACAACTCAGACTAAACTGAATAATCAACAAACAAATTCAGGATCACAACCAAATAATACAACAACTCAAACTAAACAAGCTGAAGTCAAGCAGGAAACACCGAAAGCAATACAACAAAATACGCATACAGAAAACGGTGGTAAGCCTTTAACTAAAGTTAGTAATCAGTCCCCACCTACAAGTGATACAACGCGTTATCACATTTATCATGATGGGAAGATTAAAAGAGAGAACAAATCAGCTACAGGTTTCGCAGAATATATTTATTATGATTCTACAAGTAAGTCTCATAATTTAGGTAAATCAAAATATGTTGTAGCAAAAAGATGGTCTTCTAAGGGCGTCTTAGGCAGTGGGAATGTTTATTTAATCGATGTAAGACATTTTCAGAAATATCGCTCAGGTGTAGTCGGTTATAAAATGTTAATGAATTCTGGACAGCAACGATATTATTTAGGTGGTATAGAGTTAGCAGCATTTTTAGGAGCACTATGCAAATCCGGGTATGATGACATTTCCTTTAATGGTTTTAGCAGAGTCAATGGTGATCCTGGTGAAAGTAAATCTCATATTAATGGTGAAGCAGGAGATTTGAGATATTTAAGAACTGATAAGAAGGCTTTATCGGTTATTTTACAAGATGCTAATTATGACCATGAAAGAACTTTAAATTTGATTAATAACTTTATAAAATTTGGCTGGGGTAAATCAAAAAAAATGCTAAGTGAGTATTTCACAAACTCTAAGGCTGGAGTCAAAAGTAATTATATTTTCCCAAATTGCAATCATTTAGCTAAACCAAGGCACAATAATCACCTTCATTTACAAGGGCTGTCTCCAAATCTAGAGGATATTTAATTTATGAAAAAATTATATTATATTTTTTCTATTTTATTATGTTGTGGTTGTTCAAATAGTCAAAGTAATTCATCTGACTTACATAGTATTAAGAGTAAAGAAAATGAATTAAACGGTATTAAAATAGGAGATAATTTAGACGCGTTGAAGAGTAGATTTAAGGGGGATATAATTATTCAAAAATATAGTGATATTACAGACTTAAAAGAATGTCAAAACAGAAAAAATATTTTAGTTAATAATACTCTTACTAGTGTTGATGTTGATAATAATGAAATTGTCACCTCTATTCATACTCGAGATGTTAAAGCAGTTGATGCTAATAATATAAGTATTGGTAAGGGTGAAATTAATGTTGCGAAATTAAATAATAATATCAAACCAAAAAAAGTTTTTAGTGGGGATGAATCACTAGACCTATTTTTATATAAAATCCCTATGAAAGAAAGTAAAGGATATTTTATATATAATATCAATAATAATAAAATTGAGTCTATCTCAATTGAAAGCTTTGATCACATTTCCTGTAATTTGGAATGATTTGAAGTTGAGTCAAAATTTTCAAATCTAGTTTTAAATTTTAGAAATTAAAAATGAAATACTTTTTTAAAGTTAAATCTTAATAAAGCCGACTCTCGTCGGCTTTATTGATTAAACTTCTAAAATTTCTTCTAACAATTCTTCACTCGGAGCAAAGTAGTATGCTCCATCTAAAGGCGCAACAAAGTGCAATAAGCGATCATGAATACCATCGCCACTAGTTCCAAACATACGTGTCAGCATGCGATCAATACGTGTTAAATCTTTCGTATAAGCGATAAAATACAAACCTTGATCACCACGTCCATCGCCATACGGTAAAGAATGACGAAGAATTTCAAGCTCCTCACCTTCATCATCTTCAACAACGGTGCGAGCCACATGTGCATTGTCAGGTTTAACATCGTCATCAAGCTCTATGCTTTCGAGTTTGGTGCGCCCAATCACTTGCTCTTGTGCATCAACTTTAAGTTTTTTCCATTTATCTAGATCATGACGATAACGTTGAGCAAAAACGAATGAGCCATCAGTGAAAATTCCTGCATCTTCACCTAGTAAAGCTGTTTCAGCGCGATCATCTGGAAATTGAGGGTTTTCGGTGCCATCAATAAAACCAGTTAAATCTCGACCATCAAAATTTCGGAAGCACACGCGCTCATCTAAAACCTCAACCAAATCCTGAATTCCTTCAAAAAAAGCTTGGCTTAAGGCAAAGCAAATATCAGTACGCTGTGCTGCGATATGGATTAAAACATCAGCAGGGACCACAGGCATGGTGAAAGAGCCTTGAATTGGTTCAAGCTGTTTAAAACCTTCTGGTTGGTGAGGGTAAAGTTGTGACCAAAGTTCTGGTCCAAAAGCCACCGCAGTTTTAATTTGGGCATGATGATGTTGAGTAATTAAGCGATCACGAGTCGTAAAGAGATCTTCAAGTTTTTCTTTTAGTTGATCTATTGATAAATCTTTTAAACGCAAAGTGATAAAGCGAGCATGATCTGAGGGTAATGGTAAGATTACGGATTGGGAAGTCATTCATGGCTCCTGAAATTATAATATCCTAATTTTGCTGATCACATTGTGCCTGATCATCATAGTGCTGAACAGACAGACGTTTAAAAAAACATTCAAATTTTAAATCTTAAAAAAGTCGAATTGTCATATAATCTCATCAAAATAAATCTCCCAAATCGTTATGTCTTATCAAATGTGGTTTGCCTACATGCTTGCATGTTGGGTTATTAGTATTTCGCCTGGTGCAGGTGCTATTGCATCTATGTCTAGTGGTTTGAATTATGGATTCAAACGAGGTTATTGGAATGCAATTGGTCTGCAGCTTGCACTTTTGGTTCAAATTGGAGTTGTCGCTGCGGGAGCAGGCGTACTTTTTGCTACGACTCCTTTGGCATTTTTGATCGTCAAATGGTTTGGGGTTGGGTATTTATTATATTTGGCATATTTACAGTGGAAAGCCCCAGTGCAGTCCATAGAAATTCAGTCTGATTTAAAGCAAAAGTCAGCGATGAAGCTAGTAATCAGCGGTTTCTTTGTCAATATGAGTAATCCAAAAGCAATTGTATTCTTATTGGCAGTATTGCCACAGTTTCTGGATCTTTCAAAGCCTCAATGGCCACAATACCTCATCATGGCTTGTACAATGATTGCTATCGATCTTATCGTTATGGCTGGATATACAGGTCTTGCAGCGAAGGTATTGCGTTTACTTAAATCACCTCGTCAACAAAAAGTGATGAATCGTACCTTTGCAGGTTTATTTGCAGGTGCGGCTTTTTTATTGAGTTTAGTGCATCAATAAGACACAATAAAATAACGATTGAGGGTTATTTTATTGAAAATTATAATATTAATTTTGACTATTCTGTTAGGGCTTGGCTTAATCTCAACTCCCTATATCTGGGCGTATTTTTATTTACAGCCTGAAAGTGTGTGGGAATGGATCAAGTTTGTGATGTGGGGCGCGGGTGTTGGCATATGCGCCACATTTGGACTTACAGTGATTTTAATTTTGGTCACCACCCTTATAAAAAAAATGATTGTGGATGATACTTCGCGATATAAGATCTTTTTCAAACAAATGGTTTATTTGATGTGGATCAATGTGGTCTTATTTATGACGGCTGCAATCGGTTTACTATTCGAATGGTTACCTTTCTATATTGTTGAATCTTGGTTTATGCCCGAGACCTTTTTTGGCTTTTGGCATGTGTTATGGATAAAAGGCCTCATTAATTTATTGGTTATGGTGGTTTTTATATTCTCTTGTTATATCTTTCTCTGTCTTCATAAATATTTTACAAAGCAGCAAGATTAATGAATAGCCTAAATAATTCAGGCTATCTTTTTAAATTTTTGAATGATAAAAATCACAGCAAATACGATTGCCATGGTTAATACAATGCTTAAACCTGTCGCAATATTTAAACCTGCACTCGACCATAAACCCACAGTCACACCAATTTGAGCCACAAGAAAAGACCATAGCACCATGTGTTTAGGTGAGTGTGCTAAAAGTCTTGCAGTTAATGCAGGTATAACCAATAAAGCACCCATGAGTAATGAACCTACTGCACGTAACGCAAGTACTGTAAATAAGGCAAGAAGCAGCATAAAAATAAGGCGATGCCATTTCGCATTCACACCTTCGCTTACCGCAATATCAGGATCAATCGCTATTTGAATTTGAGATTGCCAACTTTTATAGAGTACAGTGAGTGCAATGACAATCACCATTGCAAATGTCGGTAAGTCGGACCAAGATATTGTTAAAAGATCGCCAAATAAATAACTGAGCAACTCTGGTCTTAGCGCAGGGAGGTGTTGGATGACCAATAGTCCTGAGCAAAGCAGCGTTGCTGAACATAACGCAAGTAATGCATCGTTGGGCAGGCGAGGATCATGCAATACCCAAAGGACTGCGACCAAGAGTAACGCGGTAAACGTAACCCCCATCCATAAGGGGAGGGTGAGTAAGCCAGCAATCGCCACACCCAAGAGAGTTCCATGCGCCATTGTGTCTGCAAAGAATGACATACGACGCCATAACATAAGACAACCAAGCGGTGCAGTTAGAAACACTAACAATGTTCCCATAATCCATGCAGGTAATAGAAGTTGTAACCATTCCATCATGATCTAAGCTTCCGGTTCTGGATGAATATGAGGACGAGGATCATGTTGACATGGCGTTGCTGTATCACCATGTGCACAATGATCGTGATGATGTTGGTAGAACACCCGATTAGTGCCGAAAATAGCCTGATACTCAGGGTCTTGTTGAATATTTTCAGGCAAACCGCTACAACATATATGTTTATTGAGGCATACCACACGCTGTGTACCTTGCATCACCCACTGCAAATCATGAGAGACGATTAAGATCGAGCAGCCGTAGCGCTCAGGTAGACTTCGAACATAATCATAAAGTTCAGCTTCAGATTGAATATCTAAGCCTTGCATCGGTTCATCGAGTACCAATAAGTTGGGTTGGCGCAGTAGAGCGCGTGCTAAAAGTACACGCTGGCGTTCCCCACCAGACAGCTGTTGGACTTTCGAATCTTGTAATTTTATGATCCCAGTATCTCGAATAATTTCTTGTTTAATCGCAAGATCACACTTTTCTAAATCGAGTAAATCTTTCACTCGAAGTGGCAAGCTGTGAGATGGATTGAACTTTTGAGGGACGTAAGCAAGCTTTAAGGCTTTATGATGTTTAATTTGACCAGAATTGGCCTTCACAATTCCGAGAATCACTTTGATAAGCGTAGATTTACCCGCCCCATTGGGACCAATGAGGGTAATAATTTCTTTGTCATGAATCTGAAAGTCAACATTCTTTAAAATGTCTCTTTCATCAATTCGCACATTAATTTGCTGCAATTCAATTAATGGCAATGCAGAACTTACTGAGAGCACTGCTGACATAATCCTGAAATCTCAATAATGCTATGTTGAGCCTGAAAATGATCAGAGGAAGCCAATTGATCAAGTTGTTGAATCAAACCAAGAGCTGAAGCCTCTTTCACTGTATTGCATTTAGAGCAAATGAGAAAAGCGGCTTGATGTCCAGCACGAGGATGGCAACATGGAATATAGGCATTAATTGAAGTTAAACGATGAATAAAACCTTTTTCGAGCAAAAAATCGAGGGTGCGGTAAACAGTTGGAGGTGCTGCTGGACGTTCAGCATTACCTTTTAATTTCGCCAACAAGTCATAAGCGCCCATGGGCCCTGAGGCCGTTAAAATTAACTCTAAAACTTCTTTGCGAAGCGGAGTCAATTTAGCGCCTGAAGCAGCGCAGCTTGCTTCAGCTTCTAATAAACGAGCTTCAACATTCGGGTGATCATGCACACCGTGTAAAGTATCATGATGTTCGTGTGAACATGCGCTCATGGACTGACCTCAAGACTTCGAAAAGGGAAGGGGATATCTCATAAATAGTATCATGAGACCTTGCAACTTACGAACAGCATAGGCATTTTTAACTGTTTGTTATATTATAACGTCAAAATTCGAGTGGTAATTAATTTCATGTTGCGTCTGCTAGCACTATGCTTTACAGCATTATTCACAACCTTGGCTTGGGCACAAGCACCCTTGGTGGTTTCGACACACCCAGTGTATTTGATTGCAAAAGAAATCACTCAAGGAATTGAAGAACCAAAATTGTTGCTAGAAAATCAAACAGGGCATGATGTTCATCTGACCCCTGCGCACCGTAAATTAATTCAGGATGCTGGATTGGTTATTTGGCTTGGTAAAGCGCATGAAGCGCCATTAGAGAGTATTTTGGCGAAAAACTCTAAAGCAGTTGCCTTATTGAATACAGGAATATTGCAAACATTGCCGCTTAGAAATAGTCGAGGGGACGTAGTAAAAGGAACTGTCGATACTCATGTATGGTTAGAACCAAATAATGCAGTTCGTATTGGCTTTTTTATAGCGGCATTACGCTCACAACAACAACCTGAGTTTAAAGACAAGTATTGGAGTAATGCTAAACTTTTTGCACATGAGATGCTGAAAACCTCACAAAGTGTAAAACTCAATCATGGTGTTCAGCCGTATTGGTCATTACATGATGCATACCAATACTTGGAGCGTGCGCTGTTGCTAAAATTCGCTGGTGCGATGACAGAAGACCCACATATGGCACCTACAATTGCTCAAATCAAATATTTAAAAGACAGTCGCCCACAGCAAAAGATGTGTCTTTTGGCTGAAACTGTAGCTAATAAGAATCAATATAAGTCTCTAGGTCATGTGAATTTTCTCGCAGTTGATGAGAGTTTTGCTAAACACCAGAATTTTATAACAGCATGGCAGACTCTAGCGATACAAGTACGTGCATGTGTAGAAAAAGCACAAAAGTGATGTAAAAACAGCCGATAATTGTATAAGTGCTCAGCAATAAACGATCTAAAAATACCAGACTTAGGTCGGGAAAAGATTGCATGTTCAGGGGGCTAACTCTATAATGCCTGCGATAAAAAACGATCATCAGTTGAACTTGTCAAGCATTAATGCTGTGAGTGGATAAAAAAATGAGCCGAACTAGTCGCTTGATTGACCGACGATTAGCTAAAGCTTTGGTCTTCTTACAAGCATTCATGATTCCAGTTTCAGCCCTGATAGCGTGGGTCTTGAAAGACTCAACGGCTGCCTTAAGCGCTGCACTTGGTGCTAGTGTTTGTTGGTTGGCAAGTTGTTATTTTTCATGGCAGTCGTTTCGAGCAGCAGGTGCACGAGCGTCCAGACAGGTTCTTTCGAACATGTATAGAGGAATGCTCGGTAAGTTTGCAATCGTGATCGTAGGATTCATTTTAATTTTAAGCAATGTACAGCCGTTATCCCCGGTGGCATTGTTTTGTGGTTTTATGCTCGTTCAAAGCATGTCGTGGGTTGCGCCATTTTGGGTGTCACGATTACAAAAACGAGTCTAAACGCAGCAAAAATTGAAAAGTTTTTCAGGAATAGGCGAGATATCAAGCAGCACGCGATGTTCGTTTGTTCTATTAGTTTTTTTACATTGACCAGGTGTGATTTATGGCTGCTGAAGAACATGCCCTTACTTCGACCGAGTATATCAAGCATCACTTGACCAATATGACCTATGGCAAAATGCCAGACGGTTCATGGAAGTTGGCTGAGTCTGCTGAAGAAGCTCAACAGATGGGGTTCACTGCTATTCACTTGGATTCAATGGGTTGGTCTATCGGACTTGGTCTGATCTTCTGTTTATTGTTCTGGATTGTTGCGAAAGCTGCAAATTCAGGCGTGCCTGGTAAATTCCAGTCAGTAATTGAAGTGATTATCGAGTTTGTGGATTCAAGTGTACGTGATACCTTCCATGGGAAGTCTCGATTAATTGCACCCTTAGCATTAACCATTTTCGTGTGGATTTTCCTCATGAACTTGATGGATTTAATCCCTGTTGACTTTATTCCTTATGTAGCTCAACAGGCGATTGCATCTATGCTGGGTGTGGACCCTCATCAGGTTTACTTTAAAATTGTTCCGACTACAGATCCAAACATTACCTTAGGTATGTCTATTTCTGTATTCTTCTTAATTATTTTCTATAGTATTCGTGAGAAAGGTGTTGGCGGCTTCGTTGGTGAGTTGGCACTTAACCCATTCAACCCAAGTAATCCAGTTGCTAAAGTGCTTTTAATTCCATTCAACTTATTGTTGGAATTGACTACTTTCTTGGCGCGACCAGTTTCATTGGCTCTACGACTGTTCGGTAACATGTATGCGGGTGAGTTAATCTTCATTCTTATCGCGTTATTACCGTTCTGGATCCAGTGGGCATTGTCTGTGCCTTGGGCGATTTTCCACATTTTGATTATTACGCTACAAGCATTCATTTTCATGATGTTGACTATCGTGTACATGAGCATGGCAAGCGAAAAGCATTAATGGTATGGCCTAACTGTCATCGGGCGGTTGGGCACACAATTTTTTAACTTAATTTGGTATAAAACCTAACCTCTGAGGAATTATCATGGAACTCACTTTAGGTCTAGTTGCAATTGCATCTGCTATCTTGATCGCTTTCGGTGCTTTAGGTACTGCGATTGGTTTTGGTCTTTTAGGCGGTCGCTTCCTTGAAGCTGTTGCTCGTCAACCAGAATTGGCTCCACAACTTCAAACTCGTATGTTCTTAATCGCAGGTCTTCTTGATGCTGTGCCTATGATCGGTGTTGGTATTGGCTTGTTCTTCATCTTCGCTAATCCATTTGTAGGTTAATCAGCTTAATTCCGAAATTCACTATTTGAGGAATTTGCAATGAATATCAACCTCACATTGTTTGGCCAAGCGATTGCATTTGCGATTTTCGTCGCATTCTGCATGAAGTTTGTATGGCCACCACTAATCAATGCGATTAGTGAGCGTCAGCGTCGTATTGCTGACGGCTTAAATGCAGCTGAGAAAGCCAAAGCTGATCTTGCCGATGCGCAAGCTCAAGTGAAAGCTGAATTAGATGCAGCTAAAGCACAAGCGGCTCAATTGATCGAACAAGCGAATCGTCGTGCAGCACAATTGGTAGAAGAAGCGCGTACCCAAGCATCTGCTGAAGGTGAGCGTATTCGTCAACAAGCGAAAGAAGCTGTTGATACAGAAATCAATTCTGCTCGCGAAGAATTACGTCAACAAGTAGCTGCGCTTGCAGTAACTGGTGCAGAGAAAATTCTTAGCCAGCAAGTTGACGCAGAAGCTCACAATGCCATGCTGACTCAGCTGGCTGCTAAACTTTAAGAGAGAGGCAGATTATGGCTGAACTCTTGACGTTGGCACGCCCATACGCTAAAGCAGCATTTGCTTACGCTTCTGAGCAAGGTGCAACTGACAATTGGTCAACAGCACTTAACTTGCTCAGTGCTGCGGTGCAAGACGAAGCATTTTCAGCTTACTTAAATCGCCCTGAGCTTACGCCTGCTGAGCAGGTGAGTATTTTTGCCAAAGTTTTAGGTGAAGACCAAACTGCAGCAGTGTCAAACTTTTTGACATTGCTTGCTGAAAACAACCGTTTGGCTTTGCTTCCTGAAATTCAAGCAGAATACGAACAGCTCAAATCACAGAATAACAATACTGTGGATGTTGTGATTGAATCAGCATTCCCATTGACTTCTGTACAAGAACAAATTCTTGCTCAAGCGTTAGAAAAACGTTTCGCTGCGGCAGTAAATGTTTCTGTAGAAGTGAACCCAGCGTTAATTGCGGGTGTGGTTATTCGTGCAGGCGACCAAGTGATAGATGATTCTGCGCTTAACAAGCTTGAAAAAATGCGGACACGTCTTTTAGCTTAATTGCGAAGACTGAACTAATAAAAGATTGAGGTATAGCGCAATGCAACAACTGAATCCATCCGAGATCAGTGCGCTCATTAAACAGCGTATCGGCGATCTGGACACCAGCGCGACCGCTAAAAACGAAGGTACCATTGTTATGGTATCCGACGGTATTGTGCGCATTCACGGCCTTGCTGATGCAATGTACGGTGAAATGATCGAATTCGACGGCGGCTTATACGGTATGGCACTGAACCTAGAACAGGATTCAGTGGGCGTCGTTGTTTTAGGTAACTACTTAAGCCTTCAAGAAGGTCAAAAAGCTCGTTGCACAGGTCGTGTATTAGAAGTTCCAGTTGGTCCAGAACTTTTAGGCCGTGTAGTAGATGCTCTGGGTAACCCAATTGATGGTAAAGGCCCAATTGATGCAAAATTATCTGATGCAGTTGAAAAAGTTGCACCAGGCGTAATTTGGCGTCAATCGGTAGATGAGCCTGTACAAACTGGTTATAAATCAGTTGATACAATGATTCCAGTTGGTCGTGGCCAACGTGAATTAATCATCGGTGACCGTCAAACTGGTAAAACAGCAATGGCGATCGATGCGATCATCGCACAGAAGAATTCTGGCATTAAATGTATCTACGTTGCAGTTGGTCAAAAACAATCAACTATCGCAAACGTTGTACGTAAGTTAGAAGAAACTGGCGCTATGGCGTATACGACTGTTGTAGCAGCAGCGGCAGCGGATCCAGCAGCAATGCTTTTCCTTGCTCCGTACTCTGGCTGTACAATGGGCGAATACTTCCGTGACCGCGGTGAAGATGCGTTAATCATTTATGATGACTTATCTAAACAAGCAGTTGCGTATCGTCAAATTTCATTGCTTTTACGCCGTCCACCAGGTCGTGAAGCTTACCCAGGTGACGTATTCTATCTTCATAGTCGTCTACTTGAACGTGCTTCTCGTGTATCTGCTGACTATGTTGAGAAATTCACTAACGGTGAAGTTAAAGGCCAAACTGGTTCATTAACTGCATTACCGATTATTGAAACTCAAGCGGGTGACGTATCTGCATTCGTACCAACGAACGTAATTTCGATTACTGATGGTCAGATCTTCTTAGAAACATCATTATTCAACGCAGGTATTCGTCCTGCTGTGAACGCGGGTATCTCTGTATCTCGTGTTGGTGGTTCTGCTCAAACTAAGATCATCAAAAAATTGTCTGGTGGTATCCGTACTGCTTTAGCACAATATCGTGAATTGGCTGCGTTTGCTCAGTTCGCTTCTGACCTTGATGAAGCAACTCGTAAGCAACTTGAGCATGGTCAACGTGTAACTGAATTAATGAAGCAAAAACAATATGCTCCATATTCAATTGCTGACCAAGCTGTGTCTGTATATGCATCTAACGAAGGCTACATGGCTGACGTAGAAGTGAAGAAAATTGTAGACTTTGATGCTGCATTAATTTCTTACTTCCGTTCTGAACATGCTGCGTTAATGCAACAGATCGATGAAACTGGTGATTGGAACAAAGACATCGAAGCAGCATTCAAAGCTGGTATTGAAAGCTTTAAAGCGACTCAAACTTACTAATTTTCAAACTGTTGAAATTTAGTGTCGGTTTGGTTCACGGAATCAACCTTCGAGGGCTCGAAAGGGCCTTCGAATACTAGGTTAAGCGTATGGCAAATTTAAAAGAAATTCGCGCCAAAGTAGCTAGTATCAAAAGCACGCAGAAAATTACTCGCGCGATGCAGATGGTAGCAGCTTCTAAGATGCGTCGTGCGCAAGAGCGCATGGCTCAGGGCCGTCCGTATGCCGAAAATATGCACCGTGTAATTGCTCATTTAGTACAAGCGAACCCTGAATATAAACATCGTTATATGGTTGAACGCCCAGTTAAGCGCGTTGGCTATATCATCGTGTCATCAGATCGCGGTCTTGCTGGTGGTTTGAACATTAACTTGTTCAAGAAAGTGGTAAAACACGTTCAACAGCAACAAGAGCAGTCAATTGAAGTTCAATTTGCTTTGATTGGTCAAAAAGCGGTTTCGTTTTTTAAAAACTACGGCGGTAAAGTACTTGGTGCAACCACTCAAGTGGGTGACACTCCAAGTCTTGAACAGTTGTCTGGTTCTGTACAAGTCATGTTGGATGCATACGATAAAGGCGAATTAGATCGCATTTATTTGGTGTCTAACGGCTTTGTGAATGCCATGACTCAAAATCAAAAAATCGAACAACTTGTTCCTTTAGCAGCTGCTGAAGATGACAAGACTCTTAACCGCCAATACGGTTGGGATTATATCTATGAACCAGAAGCTGAAGAGCTTTTAAATGGTTTATTGGTTCGTTATATCGAGTCTGTGGTATACCAAGGTGTGATCGAAAACATCGCGTGTGAGCAATCTGCTCGTATGGTTGCAATGAAAGCTGCAACGGATAACGCGGGTGAATTGATCAAGAACCTACAACTTATTTATAACAAGCTGCGTCAAGCCGCGATTACTCAGGAAATTTCTGAGATCGTTGGTGGTGCCGCTGCCGTTTAACATTATTTTGAATTGAGGAGACAGCAATGAGTAGCGGTCGTATCATTCAGATCATCGGCGCGGTTATCGACGTCGAGTTTGAACGCAACAGTGTTCCTAAGATCTATGACGCTCTTCAGGTTGATGGCACTGAAACTACATTAGAAGTTCAGCAACAACTTGGTGACGGCGTTGTACGTACAATTGCGATGGGATCTACAGAAGGTCTTAAGCGTGGTTTGAACGTAACTAACACTAACGCTCCGATCTCTGTACCAGTTGGTCCAGCGACGCTTGGTCGTATCATGGACGTTCTTGGTCGTCCGATCGATGAAGCTGGTCCTGTTGCAACTGAAGAGCGTTTACCGATTCACCGTCAAGCGCCTTCTTATGCAGAACAAGCTGCTTCTACTGACCTTTTAGAAACTGGTATTAAAGTCATTGACTTACTTTGCCCGTTCGCGAAAGGTGGTAAAGTTGGTCTGTTCGGTGGTGCCGGTGTTGGTAAAACTGTAAACATGATGGAGTTGATCAACAACATCGCTAAAGCGCACTCAGGTTTATCTGTATTCGCTGGTGTTGGTGAGCGTACTCGTGAAGGTAACGACTTCTATCACGAGATGAAAGACTCTAACGTTCTTGACAAAGTAGCAATGGTTTACGGTCAGATGAACGAGCCACCAGGTAACCGTTTACGCGTAGCGTTAACTGGTCTTACTATGGCTGAGTATTTCCGTGATCAAAAAGACGAAAACGGTAAAGGCCGTGACGTATTATTGTTCGTAGACAACATCTACCGTTATACACTAGCAGGTACTGAAGTATCAGCACTTCTAGGTCGTATGCCATCTGCAGTAGGTTACCAACCGACACTTGCAGAAGAGATGGGTGTTCTTCAAGAACGTATTACTTCTACTAAGTCTGGTTCGATTACATCTATCCAAGCTGTATACGTACCTGCCGATGACTTAACGGATCCATCTCCAGCGACTACGTTCGCTCACTTGGATGCGACAGTTGTATTGAGCCGTGACATCGCTTCACAAGGTATTTACCCTGCGATCGATCCACTTGACTCTACTTCACGTCAATTAGATCCATTAGTTGTTGGTACTGAGCATTACGAAATCGCTCGTTCAGTTCAAAACGTTCTTCAACGTTATAAAGAATTGAAAGACATTATCGCAATTCTTGGTATGGACGAATTGTCAGAAGAAGACAAACTTACTGTATACCGTGCACGTAAGATTCAACGTTTCTTCTCTCAACCGTTCCACGTAGCAGAAGTGTTTACTGGTGCTCCTGGTAAACTTGTACCGCTTAAAGAAACTATTCGTGGCTTTAAAGGTCTTCTAGCTGGTGAATACGATCACATCCCAGAACAAGCGTTCTATATGGTTGGTGGTATTGACGAAGTTATTGCTAAAGCCGAGAAACTTTAATTAGCTACCTAATTTAGGAGGTTCTCATGGCGACTATGCAATGTGACGTTGTAAGTGTTAAAGAGTCTTTGTACTCAGGCACTGTAACTATGCTAATTGCTAAAGGTGCTGGTGGTGAGTTAGGTATTATGCCTGGCCATGCTCCACTAGTAACTTTACTTCAACCGGGCGCGATTCGCGTTCAGTTGGAGAATGGTACAGAAGAATTAATCTATGTATCTGGTGGTGTTCTTGAAGTTCAACCGCATGTTGTTACGGTTCTTGCAGATACTGCAGTCCGTGCAGAAAACTTAGATGAAGCTGCAATCGTTGAAGCACGTAAAAATGCTGAAACTTTGTTAGCAAATCAAAAGAGCGATTTGGACGCTGCTGCTGCTTTGGCTGCGCTTGCAGAAACAGCTGCACAGTTGGAAACCATCCGCAAAATCAAAAACCGCGCTCAATAAGAGACGGTTCGAGATTGAAAAACCACCCGAAAGGGTGGTTTTTTTATGGGTTATTGTAAGTTTGAAAAACTTGTGCTAAACATAATTTACTGATAATAAGTTAAGGGTTTTACAATGAAAACAATCAATGATTCTATTGTGGATAATCCTGTCATAAAAATAATTTCAATAATTGTACTAATGTTACAGTTAGTTTTTTTTATGTGTTTAGCAATATCTAATTTGACACAAGGAAATTTACATTTCATTTCAGATATTTCTAAGTTTTTTCTAGCATTTTATTTCATGTATCAGTTAATTGAAAATCCGAACTTTTTTAGAAAAACACATGATTTAAAATCACTAATTCGTTTTCTGAGAAAAAAAATTAATTTCATAATGGTAAATCAAATCAAAAACCTCGCTCAATAAAAGACAGTTCAAGATTGAAAAACCACCTGTAAGGGTGGTTTTTTTATAAATGTTATCTGAAATTCAATAGTTAAGTAACAGACTGAGAGATTGTGTAATATTCATCCTTTTTCAAAGATTTTAATGATAGCTTGGATAAGTAAGCATGAGGGTAATAAATTATTTTCATGTTTGATAATGAAGGATTGTTTTGATCCAAAGCATTAATAAATTTATTGGCATGAAGGGAAGAATTATGAGTTATAAATCCATTAACCCATTTACCAATACTGTATACAAAGAATATCCATCACACCAACAACAAGATATTGATCGTGCTTTGGATTCAGCCGAATCTATTCTTAAATCAGATTGGGTAAAAAATGTAGATGATCGCGTAAAAGTTTTACAACGTTTGGCAGCATTATTTAGAGAGAAAAAGAGTGAATTAGCCAAACTCATTACTTTAGATATGGGTAAGCTCATTGAGCAAAGTGAAGGTGAAATCGAATCCTGTGCTCAAATTGCTGAGTACTATGCAAAAAATACTGAACAATTTCTGAAATCAGTCCCCTATAAAACTGAGTTAGGTGAAGCTTGGGTGGAGCATCATCCATTAGGTATTATCATGGCTGTCGAACCATGGAATTTCCCATTTTATCAATTGGTCCGTGTATTTGCACCAAACTGTGGTATTGGAAATCCCGTATTGGCCAAACATGCAGGTATCGTTCCGCAATGTGCTGAAGCATTTGAAAAACTTGTATTAGAAGCAGGAGCGCCTAAAGGTGTTTGGACTAATCTATTTATCAATACCGATCAAGTCTCAGATATTATTGCAGACAAACGTGTGCGTGGTGTTGCATTAACTGGTTCAGAAGGAGCGGGTAGTGCGGTCGCTGCGCAAGCAGGTAAACACATTAAAAAGTCTACGCTTGAATTGGGTGGGAATGATGTCTTTATCGTGCTGGATGATGCGGACTTAAACAAAGCGATTGAGATTGGTTGTAAAGCACGTGTAAATAATACAGGGCAGGTGTGTACTGCAGCAAAACGATTTATTTTGCATAAAGACATCGCTGATCAGTTTAGAACGGGTTTAATTGAAGCATTTAAAGCGCTGAAAATTGGCGACCCATTAGACCGTAGTACCACACTGGGACCACTCTCATCGGAAAGTGCGCTTAAAAACTTGATTAAACAAGTGGATAAAGCAGTTCAGCAGGGTGCATCATTGGTTATTGGTGGAAAAGCAATTGATCATGATGGTTATTTCTATGAGCCGACAATTTTAGAAAATATTAGTCGAGATAATGAGGCTTGGTACGAAGAATTCTTTGGGCCAGTTGCTCAGATTTATGTTGCGGAAAATGAGGATGAAATCGTTGAAATCGCCAATGATTCTAATTATGGTCTTGGGGGTGTCATTCACTCTCAAGACATAGAGCGTGCAAAAAAATTAGCTTCGAGAATTGAAACAGGAATGGTGTGGATCAATTGGTTAACGGATACTGCTCCAGAATTACCATTTGGTGGCGTAAAGAATTCTGGTTATGGTCATGAACTGGCAGATTTAGGTTTTCATGAATTTGTACAAAAAAAATTAGTGGTGGTGAAACAATAGAGTCTTTGAAATAAAGCGATCTTCGGGTCGCTTTATTATTTGGAGTCTAAGATTAAATGGTGATATTCACCTGCACCTTTTATCTTAATATGATGTATTTCATCAAACCCTTCCTCAAAATCAGGTACTTCTAACTTCTTATATGTTGCTCGAACACCGACTTCAGGAATATTGGCTTTACCGCTTCGTTGACCATTGCGTTCTAGCGTACTTTTCAAATCTGTTTCAAAGTAATATGAAATCACTTCAAAACCTGCTGCTTTGGCACGTCGAATATAACGAGCGCGATCTGCTTTGGTTGGGTTGGTATTGTCGATCACCGTTTTGGTTTTAGAGGCTAGACAGGTTTCAAAGATCATGTTTTCCCGATGGCGAGTTTTTAGCATGTCTAAGTTAATTCTTAAATGTGAATGTGCCAAATGTAAAAGATAGTAGCTTGATTTGCCCGAAGCTTGAACTCCAGTGAAGATGATCAGTTGCATGGTTCAATTACATTAAAAGTATAAAGCTGAATTAAATCACGGCTTAGACTTTGCTACAATTCAGGTATAAGTCTAATAAATCCAAATAAAATAATGTATGGTCAAAGTCTAATTATCGCGCTAAGCATATTCACCTTCAGTCAGCTCACCGCATGTCAAAATTATTATTTAAGTCAGCCCAATGAACCTACTGAAGCGGCCTTGGTTGCCAACTCATATAAAAATGGTTTAAGTGCTGAAATTGAGTTGGATTATCTCAGCGTATTTCAAAATCTGAGACAAGCATATCGTCGATGTATCGGTTTCACACGTGATGATGATCTAGTCTTTACTGAAATAAGCTTGAAGAGCATATTGAAATGGCAACCCTATTTGCTCGAACAGAACGTGGTGAATATGTTCATAAGGCAACTGTAGAAAAGCTATCACCTACGTTGACAAGATTTACCTTGTATTTGCCTCAACGTTATCCTTTTCCCAATGCACGTTTTGAACAGGATAGTAAACGAGCATTGGGCAAAGATGAATACTGTAATATTTAAACCTTGTTAAGCCCCATCTGAACTCATTTGTTCAGGATATTCCTTGCGTTTACCACCTTCATAGCTGGCAAAACGAGGTGTTTCACGTGAAAACGTTGGAGCATCGCTTGGCCAAGGCCAGTCACCAAAATGGGTCTCACGATATCGTTTGAATGCAACATCAAGTTCTTCTTTGCTGTTCAATACAAAAGGCCCTCGCATTGCAACTGGTGCACCAATAGGTTCACCTTCTAACCATAAGATTCTAGCTTCTTGATCACCTGCTTCAAGTTGAATTTCGGTGTCAGCTTTAAGCTCTACAAGATGTTTAAATTGAATGGGTGAATCAGCAATATTTAAAGTTGAACCCTGATAAAAGTAAGCAAATCGAGTAGAGGTTGCGGTCGTGGCTGGAATTTCAAGGTGTGCGCCAGCTTCTAAAGTAATTAAGTATATATTCACTTTATTTTCTGCTGCAGCTGCCCAAGAGTGTGGTGGGCGACTTAATGCATTTTGATTTTGATATTGTCCTGAAATAACTCGTACATCAATGCTGCGAGACTGGTGATCAGTCACTTTCACATGAGTAATTTGTTCACGCCAAAACATTTTATAATCAGCAGGTTGTTTTTTTTGTTCTGGAGATGAGTTAAACCAAATTTGAAATAATTCAAAAGGATTCTCTCGATCCTGATGAATTAACGGGAACATTTCACAGTGTTCAACACCATTTCCCGTACTTAGCCATTGCACATCGCCTGCAGCATATCGTCCACCATTACCCAAGGAATCAAAATGGTCGACATAACCTTGTTCCACCAAAGTAATGGTTTCAAAACCCGTGTGCGGATGTTCGGGAAAGCCGGGAACAACACTACCATAATACATATTGAATTCTTGATTGATTGCAGGATGAACTGGTCCCATTTCAGCATTCCCGGCAGGGTAGTGATCAATATGATGAGCAGTAAAGATGAAAGGATCTTTTAAATCTAAACGAAAAGTAATAGGAGTTATATTATAGATGGGTGAGGTAGACATGCCGACTCCATGATATTTGAATTATTTAAGATTCAAATTAAAGAGAAATCCCTCACTCCACCGTGTCTATTTTGTGAGAATAATGTATATCAATCCTCGGCTTGATTATTTTCTGTAGATGATCCGGACTGAGTCAAAAGCATACTGGCTAATTTCACCATTTCACCTTGGATATTACCCATTTGCTTTTCTAAAGCTGCAAAATCGATGTTGTTTAAATTCACTTGGCCGTTTAGTAATGGTGAAGCTAATACATTTTGATTTGCCGTTAAAATATTCGAACGAATCTGGGAAATTTCTTGGCTTTTTAGATCAAGTCCTGTCAATGCCTCATTAAAGCCCAGTAATTGAGATTTTAAACTTTGCACTGACTGATCTAACTTTTGTGGATCTTTATTATTTACAGCTTCTTCTAAATCAGATTGTAGCTGTTGAATTTGCTCAATATATCCACCTGCTTTAAGTTGTACATCTGCCACATCACGCACAATATAAAACATATTGCCTGATTTTAAGTCAGTAGGATCAGTGACTTGGACAGGGGAAGATTCTTCAACATTAGCTGCTGTTGATTCCTTTTCTTGATCGGGTTGTGATTGCGGCTGACAACCTAACACCACGAGACCGAAGCCAAATAATGCAAAAGGGGTAACAATGCTTTGAAATACTTTCATTAATAAAACCAAATCGTTAATCACTTCATTCCAAGATACGATACAAATATGAGTTAAATCTGAATATTTGCAAAGCAATAACAAAAATTTTGATGTGAAAGAGTAACTTATGATTTTGACAGATTAATGAAGATATTTATTGAATTGAATAAGAAATAATCAAGTGACAAGATCGTCACTTGATCTTGATGAGATTATTTCGCCAGTTCAGCATTAATTGCATCAACAATACGCGCATCATCTGCAGTGATGTCTGGTGCAAAACGAGCAACGACTTCCCCTGTTTTTGAAACTAAGAATTTCTCAAAATTCCATAATACTTCAGGGGGATTATTAGGCGTTAAACCATAATCAACCAGATCTTTCCACCAAGGCCCCTCACCAATACGCTCTGGAATGGCATTTGTTAAAGTTTCATATAGCGGATGTTTATTCTCCCCAACCACTGGAATTTTCGCAAAAAGAGGGAAGTCCACTTGATAATTCACTGAACAAAATTGTTCAATCTCTTCATTGCTTCCTGGTTCTTGTTCAAGAAAGTCATTGGAAGGAAAGCCAAGAATTTCGAATCCTTGTTGTTTTTTTTCACTATAGAGTTTTTGCAGACCTTCGTACTGAGGGGTAAGGCCACATTTAGACGCTACATTCACGATCAATAATACTTTGCCTTCGTATTGCGATAAATCAACAGGCTGCCCCTGAATTGTATTTACTGGAATGTTATAAACTGAAGCCATTTCAATGTCCTAATCATAAAGTACTTAAAATATGTAGATTGAAAATACCATGGCATATAGATCTCACCAAGGTGTCTACAGTGAAAAAAAACAGGCCTGACGGCCTGCTTTATGAGTTAAGATTTTGTCCCGACTTGGTTTTTAAGATTCTGCATGTCCTGTAACAAGCTTTGTTGTAACTCAACAGCTTTCTTTTGAAGTTCAGTGATTTCATTCATATCAGGCTTTTCTTTAACACCTGCTTCTGCGAGGTCCAATCCAAGCTCATTCGATTCTTTCATTTTATCTCGAAGAGATGCACCTTCAATACTTTTGAGCGCAAGTTTGTCTAGATCATCATTAAATTGATCCACATAGTTATCCATCTTCTCAACCACTGCGTCTAATTCAGCTTTATTATTGTTTTGCGCAGCTTGTGTCACTTCGTTTTGAAATGCCAAAGCCTCTTGAGCTTTTGTATTTGAAATTTGATCCAGTAAATCTAAGTCATGTTGAATATCTGCATTTACATTGGTACTTAATGTATTGCTTTGAACCGTTTCAGCGGCAGTAGGTGAGGATTGATCGTTAGACTTTTTATCACAAGCGGTTAGAAAAACAGCTGTAGTGTATAGTGATGCAATGAGAAGTTTTTTCATAATTTATCCTTTTTATATGCTCGGTTCAATGCACTTACATTCACGATGAAGCACATTAAAAAATATTCAGTTAACCCGTTGATGGGAAAATTCAAGCATTTACGATCTCATAGCTCACACACAGCTTCTAGTGTTGTTTTGTAGAGGAATCCCTGTAAAAAAGTGAAAAGTGTTTTAAAATAGAACAGCACTCTACTTAATTTTTTAAGTAAAAATCTCAGACTTAGATGGCTGTTCTGCAGTCACTAACAATGAAGGGGAGTGTGTTTCATGGAATGAAAAAGTCTAAAAATTGATGAAAACTTGATCTTAACGATTAAATAAAAATTAGGATGAAAATATGACATTTGAAAAAAAGCATTTGCTCTGGGCTTTATCATTGCCAGTCATTGCTGTATTGATTTGGTCGTTGAATATAGCCATTACACGATATGTTGCAGAGTATATTTCACCTGTCAGTATTAGTTTTTATCGTTGGATTATTGCCTTTTTGATTTTAACACCCTTTATCCTGCCTAAAGTCATCAAACAGCGGAATCTGGTAAGACAAAATATAGTGAAATTAGCAGTGCTGAGTGCATTTGGTATGGTGCTTTATCAGGGGTTGGCTTACACCGCAGCACATTACACAACTGCAACCAATATGGGCATAATTAATGCCTTTATCCCAATTTTCACCATTTTTGTTTCATTGATGATTTTAAAAGAGTTTCCAACTCGATTTGCAGTGGTGGGTAGTATTTTATCATTTATCGGGCTGATTTATGTTATCGGTCAGGGGCGTCTAGATACACTGATGCATCTGGGTGGGCATTGGGGCGACATGATTATGATCGTCGCGGTATTCTTCTATGCTTTTTATGGTGTATTTCTCAAAAAGTGGCAACTCGAGCTCCCTTTAATGATTAGTCTTTATATTCAGATTGGTTTTGCAGTGTTGTACCACTTACCATTCGTTGCCGTATTGGGTCTCGATGCAATTGATCTGAATAACGGCTTAAGTGTGTTATATGCGGGAATTTTCCCTTCGATTATTGCGCCGTTAGTATGGATGTTGGCTGTTCAACATTTAGGCCCAAATCGAACCAGCATCTTTATGAACTTAATGCCAATCTTTACCGCCATTATTGCTTACGTTTGGTTAAAAGAAGCATGGACGATTTATCACAGTTTAGGCGGAATCATGATTTTGATAGGTATTGCTTTAGCACAGAAAAAAACTTCATTCATAAAGGCTAAGAGTGTTTAAAAAACAGACAATCGATTTATTTTTTTATTATACTTAAAATCTATAAAAGCTTATTGATCTAAATTAACTATCATTAGGCTTTTTAAAAAGTAAAATTAATAATTAAAAATAGGTACTTAATTATATCAATTGAACTAATAATTAATCTTTATAAGAAAAATGATGATTTGAAACTCTAAGTCTTAGTAATTGTGTAATATTTTTTTTTGTAGCATAATATGCGTACTGCAGAGAAAGCGATAATACACTCTTTTTCTGTACAGATGAATTTCTGAACCCTCTGGATGTGATTAGCACATCCTTTTATATGCTCAGTCAATACCTTTATGACTGAGCTTTTTTTTGTCTTAAATAATAAATTTTAAGTCTCAGCATATCATGCTTTTTAAGCACGAATGACATCACCAGTTTCTGCATCTAATATTCGGCTAGGTTCTTGGCTCAGGCCTAAATCTCCATTTAAATAATTTAATTCAGCACCAAAGTACTGATTGACTTCTTGCAATGAGCGAGCGGGGTCTAAACCAACAGGATTTGCACTGGTTGAAACAATAAACCCATCAAATGCGTTGCACAGTGCGATGCAAAGAGGGTGGTTGGTGACTCGAATAGCAACCCTAGGATGTTTGCCTCGAATCCAAAGTGGTATTTGCTCATCAGCAGGGAGAAGCCATGTTGTGGCGCGATCTTGATAAGATGTTTGTGACCAACTTTCAATTACCGCATCACGGCGGTCTTGAGGAAGCTTTGATAATAAATGTTCAACCTGACTGACTTGACCAGCCAGTAAGATCACCCCTTTTTCGATAGGGCGTTGTTTTAATCTTAAAATTTCTTTAAAAGCATTTTCATTAAAAGGGTCGCAACCTAAGCCCCATACTGCTTCTGTAGGATAAGCCAAAACTTGACCTTGTTTTAGACATTGAGCAGCCTCAGCAACTGAGGTTGTTAACATAAGCGTTCACCATTCTCTTGATTGAAAAGACTATTGTGAACCTTAATTTTAATTACGGCAACGAAGGTATAACCCAGATTGTTGAATACAGCGTCCTAAAAGTTCTAACTCCATCAAGTGACTGGTGAGTGTCGCTGTGTCTAAATTAAGGGTTGCAGCAATTTGATCGAGATCGCGTCCAACCCAATCTAATTGTTGAAATACAGCTAACAGATGTATAGGAATCGAATGCTCATCATCCTCATACTTACTTAACTTTGGATGGTCTACTGAATGAGCTATTTCGTCATTTTGGACTTCATTAGGATTGTTTTTTCGTGACAGTGATGCTTGTTGATGTTGCCATTGAGTCGGTAGGGCTAAATCTTCAATGATCTGCTCAGGATGATCAACTAAGATGGCACCTTCACGAATCAACTGATGGCAACCTTGATGAAATTCACTATAAATATGACCTGGAATTGCAAAGGTCGTTTTACCTTGATTTGCAGCAGCTTGGGCCGTAATTAATGAACCACTGCCCAATTGAGCTTCCGCTACCAATATCCCTAAACTTAAGCCACTTACGATTCTATTTCTGCGTGGAAAATTATGCTGAAGCGGTTTTGTACCGGGTAAAAACTCAGAAATGATGGTCCCGTTCTGCTTCAAGATTTGATCATGTAATGGGCGATTTTGTGATGGGTAAATTAAATCTAATCCTGTACCGATAACGGCGATTGTTCTGCCATGTTGCAAAGCACCCTGATGGGCTGCTGCATCAATGCCTTGTGCTAAGCCACTCGTGATATAAAAACCTTGATCACTCAGATAATACGCAAAATCATATGCGACTTGTTTGCCATGTGGACTTGGTTTACGGCTTCCAACAATGGCAATTTGTGCTTCAGATAAATGTTGTGCTTTACCTTTCCCAAATAAAATTGGGGGGCGGTCATGATAGGGCATCAATTGCTGAGGATAGTCTGGATCTTGCTCAGTGAGCATAAAATCAGAATGTTGATGAATTTGATGCAGAATTCGCTCAAATTCTTGTTGCTGTTGATCAGAGAAAAATTGAGATGCACGCTCGATATGGTTTTTATGTAGGTTGAGCTGATGCCATTGATGTAGATGATTTTTCTGTACAGCATCTTGAGCTGAACCAAAATGCTGAATAAGTTTTTGATAAGCACTGAGTGAATGTTGAACGAGATACCAGAGTTTAATATAAGCCAACTGATGGTCATTAATCTCGTTCAACATATCCGCACCTAATTTTAATTTTCAACCATTGGTGATGGTTCTAATACAGCACCTACTTTAATTGGAAGTGCGCTGTCTAGCACGTAAGCGTAACTTAGTTGATCGAAAGTTTTAAAAATCATTAAGTTGCCCACACGCTGATTAGGCAGTTGAATATTTTCTTTGGTCTTCGGGTCTTTAACCACTTCGCCTTGTTGGAAAATACTTAACACGTGACCATTTTTTGCACCGTGAACGCTTCCGCGGTTAATGGTGACAACACTATGTTGAGCTGCTGTACCAATAGAACCCATAACACGAATCACTTGACCGCCTGGCTGAATATCCGTTGTTGCCGTTGGATAGAAGAGGCTTGGTAATTCATTTTGAAATTTAGGTAAAACGTAATCACCGCGACGAACTTCAGCATTAAAACTTTGTTTAAGTTCTAAAGTTGAAATTTCATTTTCGTTGGCAACAGCGACTGCAGTAGCTACCTCAATCAGTTCAAGTGCACCTGTGTACTTTTTCCCTTTTTCATCTAAGAAAACATACGGTTCAGCTTCACGATAAACACCGTAGCTTTGTCCAGGATTAATCCCTTGACCACGTGCATATACTGTTTGGCCTTCCCCAGCAACGATACGACGATCTGCCGAACCGAGAATATAAGGTGTGCTTTGCAAAGCATCAGGCGCAACGATAATACTTCTTTCTAGCCAAGGTTGAATATCATCCAAGGGAATAATTGGAATGGTATTCCCTAAGCTTTCAACACGTACTTGAGGTTTTAGATTGATAGCACCAAGATGACGACGAATAACACCTTCACAACCGTCACCTTCGTCTTTACCAATCAGTGGACGCCCATCTAATGTACAGAGTAGTAAGCGATCACCTGGGTAGATCCAGTGTGGATTTTTGACATGTTTATTGGATGCCCAAATTTCTTTCCAACGCCAAGGTGAACGCAAAAATTTACCTGAAATGTCCCACAAAGTGTCGCCTTTTTTGACCACATAAACGTGAGGAGCACCGGCCTTAATTGATGGTGGGCTTACATTTGGACTGGCTTGTGTTATTTGCGCGGTAAACAAGCCCGCACTTATGCAAATTGCAAGTGAAAGGCAATGTTTCTTTAACCCCAGAGCATGTGAAAAAGCCATGCCATTGAAAACCTTTTTCATTATCATAATTCCTAAAATTATGTATCTATTTGCGCTATAATACGCATATTACACGTATTATTTGATGAAGCATTAACTTCATTTAATTTTTAAGATCAATGGCATAGCCGGTGAGGAGCAGCATGGCCTTATTACCAATTTTAAGTTTTCCTGATCCCCGTTTGCGTACTATTGCCAAACCTGTAGAGGAAGTGACGGATGAAATTCGTCAACTTGCTGCAGACATGTTTGAAACCATGTATGAAGCACCAGGTATTGGTCTAGCTGCAACCCAAGTTGATCATCATATTCAGCTTATCGTCATGGACTTGTCTGAAGATAAAAATCAGCCGATGGTTTTTATTAATCCTAAAGTCACCCCATTAACTGAAGATACCCAACCTTATGAAGAGGGTTGTCTATCAGTTCCACAAATATACGATAAAGTTGAGCGTCCGTCACGCGTCAAAATTGACGCAATTAATTTAGAAGGGCAAGCTTTTGAATTAGAAGCTGATGGTCTTTTGGCAGTATGTATCCAGCACGAAATGGATCATCTGAACGGGAAATTATTTGTTGATTATCTATCTCCTTTAAAACGCCAAAGAGCGCGTGAAAAGGTAGAAAAAGTCGTTCGTCAGCGTCAAAAAGAAAAAGTTGCTGTAAAGCGTTAATTTTCTAAGAACTTTAAATATATTGATAAAGCCCAATTTCGATTGGGCTTTGTTATAATTGCTCAAATTTTATTTGGAATGACAATTTGTTCCGCAATGGGTTGCTGCTGAGTTTCGCAGCAGTATTATTACAGATCGCTGTTTTTCTTCAGCCTTTGCTTCCAGCGCAATATCAAATTGCGCCGGTCTGCGAAACGATCACCCGTGCCTTATTCGAACAGCCTAATCATTCTAGTATTACAACGCTCGCTCATCATGGTTCCACTTCACATGCGTTACATGAACATCATGAGTCTAAGCGCTATGTTGAATCCTCGCATAGTGGGCACGATCATCATGACCCAAACCATCAATGCCAATACTGTACTGTATTTGGTAATTTGATTTTGCCACCTGAGCTGAATGTTAAAGAAGTTTTTGTACGTTTGAATATACGTTTGATCGCATTCCAAAAAGCGTTCAAACATATTTATTTCGACTTACAGCGTTTATTCCTTTTACCTCAAGGTCGGGCACCACCACTCTTTTCTTAAATATTGTCTTTATTTTAGGGTCTTGAATGACTCTAGCATTGTCATATTTAAATTTTGAGTGAATATATCATGGCTCAGCCAAAATTCTATTTACAGCCACTAGCGGCTGCGATTTATATTGCCTTTATTTCGCAAACTTCATTTGCTGAAGTCCAATCTACAACTTTAAATCCAACACCTGATACACGCACGACGAACTTAGCGCCAATTGTTGCTACAGCTCTACAAGGTAATGATGCTAATGGCTTGATTGTACGGGCAAACCCGAAGCAACCCATTCAGCCTATTCCTGCGTCGGATGGCGCAGATTACTTACAAAGTATTGTAGGGTTTAGCAGCGTAAATAGTGGTGCAGGTACGAACGGTGATGTGACCTTTCGTGGAATGTTTGGATCACGAATCAAAATTCTAACAGATGGAACTGAAAATTTAGGCGCATGCCCGAGTCGTATGGATTCACCGACTTCGTATATCTCACCTGAGAGCTATGATCGAATCTCGGTGATTAAAGGTCCCCAAACTGTCCAGTACGCCAACACAGGTTCAGCAGCAACAGTGATTTTCGAGCGACGCCCAGAACAATTGAATGATGAAAAAAATTATCGAGGTCAGGCAAGTGTATTAATGGGCTCTTTTGGGCGTTTAGACCAAAATATTGAGGCAGCGGTAGGAGATGAACAAAAATATATTCGAATCAATAGCAACCGATCAGTCTCAAATAGTTATCAAGATGGTAATGGGGCGACCGTACCATCAGATTGGAAACGATGGAATGCAGATTTAGCATTGGGCTGGACACCTAATGCAGATACATGGATCGAGTTAACTGGCGGTAAGGCTGATGGTGAGGCTGTATATGCTGGGCGAGATATGGATGGTTCTAAATTTGCCCGCGAGAGCTTGGGATTAAGATTTGAGAAAAAGAATCTCTCAGAGGTAGTTAAAAAAGTTGAGGCGCAAGTCAATTACAACTTTAATGATCATGTGATGGATAATTTTAGTTTGCGTGATGTCGATGGCGCAGATCGCGCTATGAATGTGACACGTCGTACTTTAAATGCACGTTTAGCCACAACGATGGAGTGGGATAAAGCAATATTCATTACGGGTGTTGATACTCAGAATAATCAACATGCTGGCGGAATGTATCATTCAAGCATGCCAATGATGAATACTCCACTGACAGAGGATATGAAGTTTCAATCTTATGGTGGGTTCACTGAATTATCATATCCATTGAATGATCATAATAGGTTGGTCACAGGTGTTCGGGTTGATCAAGTTAAGATTAAAAACTTAACAATGGTTCAAGAACGTCAGGAAACATTACCAAGTGGTTTTATACGGTTTGAAAATCAGCATCCAGAGCATGATGCTAAAACCTATGTTGGTCTAGGCTATGTAGAGCGCGTACCAGATTATTGGGAGTTGTTTAAGACAGATTATCAAGGCAATGCTGTTTCTACTTTCAAGGATTTAGAAACAGAAAAAACCTTACAGTTGGATGTTGGATACCAGCATAATCACGGGGCACTCAGTTCATGGGCATCAGCTTATGCCGGTTTGATTAATGATTTCATATTATTGAATTATGACCCAGCAAAAATGACTGGTCATGGTAAAAATGCTGCTGATTCTAGAAATGTCGATGCGACAATCGCAGGGGCAGAAGCTGGAATAGGTTATCAATTTACCGATGCTGTTCAGGCAGATCTTAGTGCGATGTATGCTTGGGGAAAAAACACAACTGATTATCAACCTTTACCTCAAATATCTCCGCTGGAAGCTCGTGTAAATTTAAGATATGTGCAAGAGCGCTTTAACTTAGGTTTATTGTGGCGTGTGGTAGATGGGCAGGATCGTGTCAGTATTAATCAAGGTAATATTGTAGGTAAGGACTTTAAAACGAGTTCAGGTTTCTCAACGCTGTCTTTAAATGGTACTTATCAAATTCATCAAGGTGTTGATTTGAGTATTGGAATTGATAATGTTCTGGATAAAGTTTATACGGAACACTTAAATAAAGCAGGTAGTGCTGGATTTGGTTTTGCACAGAATGAGCAATTTAATAATATAGGACGTAATTATTGGGCGCGTGTGAGTATGAAGTTCTAGTCATATTCAGTTTATTTGACGTATTAAGCCTAACACCCATTTAGATCGCCGTCTGAATGGGTGTTTTCTTTAAAATTGTCAGACATAAAATATGAATGTCCTTAAATGATATTGTGATGAGGTTATCATTATTTTAAAAATAATAAAAAAGATGTAATGGATAATAAAATGACAACAATGAGTCAAGTTCATCAACTACATGGTCGTAAAGTAAAATTTGATTTCAATCATATTCCAAAGCATTGGATTGAAAATGACCCTGTTTCCACCCATATGTTGAATACAGCACATATGATTTTACCTGCGGGTGAGTTTTGGTTTTGCCGTGTATTTAATAAAGCTTTACCGTTCGTCAAAGACGAACAATTAAAAGCTGACGTGAAAGGTTTTATTCAGCAAGAAGCGATTCATGGTCGTACTCATCAACATGCACAAGTTTATTTTGATCAACATGGATTAGATGTAAAGCCGTTCATTCAACGCATGCATTATCTTTTTGAAATCCTTTTGGGAGAAAATCCAGTAGGTATCAAAATGATGAAAAAAGTGGTTGGTGAAAAACGTTGGTTAATCTTCCGACTGGGTGTGATTGCAGCCATTGAGCACTATACTGGTGTGGCAGGGCAGTGGAGCTTGGACAATACTTCATTGGATAAAGCTGATCCAATCATGGCTGATCTATTCCGTTGGCATCTTGCTGAAGAAGTTGAACATCGTACGGTTGCGTATGATTTGTTTAAACATATGTTTGAATCAGAGTTTAATTTCCAAATTTCAAAAAATGCTTTGATGACCTTTATCTTCCCTATTATGGCAGCGGTTTGGGTTGAAGGCGGCAAAACAATTTTGAAACAAGATAAAGATGCAGGTAAGTTTAGACATATGGGTACTTTAAGACTCATTATGCAAATGGAAAAAATTAGTCGTAAGACCGATCATATTCCTACCTTCAGTCATTTAACTTTAGCTACCATCCGTTGGTTTAGTCCAAAGTTTCATCCTGTGCAAGAAGGTAATACTCAACAAGCTTTGGATTATCTAGCACGCTCTCCATCAGCACTTCGAGCTGAGCAAGAGGCAACATTAAAAATGGCTTAAAAATATACATGCAAAAAACCGAGCCTTAGCTCGGTTTTTTATTTATTGATGCATACTTGCCAGCTGTTTTCCTGCATTTTGATATAAATCGAGAGCTTGTTCTTGTTGTGATCGCCCTTTACGCTGTAAATAAAGATCAAGCTTTGGTATTTTTTTTGCGCCAGCATAAATCACAGTATTTTTGGTCAGTAGATACAGTGGATACCACGGCAGTATTCGAGGCTTAAGCCCTAAATTTTTCATTTTTTTACGGCCCATAAAGATTTGGGTAACATCTAAGTGATTCTGGTAGGCTTTCTTCTGCATGAAACGTTTAAAATGTTTATATTCGCGTTCAAATGGTTCTTTGGATAGGCTTACTGCAAGCTGACGACTACTTTCATCCACTTGAGGATGAGCATAATTCATCCATTGCAATAATTTCCAGCCTTCAGACTCTTTATCAATCAGCCATTGTTCGTCAACACCCATTAACCAGCCTGTATATTTCCAAAAATGCATAATCGCATCGACTTCAGTTTTAGTTGGAAAAATACCGATTGCTCGAATACCTAAAAGCATCACACCGCTGAAAGCAATATTTGTCATTGCCTGATCATATTGGTTAATCGGCATTCCCCAAATATCCCAGTCCCAATCTTTGGATTTTTTTAGATGGTAGCGAACTAAAGAATGGATGAAACGCACAAAAATTGTTGAAGTAAAGCCATCATTAAAGCGTTGAAATCCATTCGGCTTAGTAACATCTAGCCACCATTTATGCGTTTCTGCTAAGCGCTTGCCTGCATATTTGCTTAGAGCACCTGTTAAAATCAAAGGTTGATTAAAGCCAGGGTATTGATATCCAGTCATTAGCGCGAGATCACGCATAATAAAAGTGACATTTGCGCCTAAACGATGCGTGAATTGAATTGCACGATCAATTTTTTCTTGATCGAACCAAACAGGCTGTTGTTCCACGAGATCAAAGAATGCTTTGATTTCAGGGACTGGTTTGGGAAGAGCATCTAAGCCTTGATATAACGCCGTTTCAAAAAGCTTTCGATTTTCGCGTGGATTGGTCATCACCCAATCCATTAAGCGATCCATCGGCACATCACCCGTATGTAAACTTTCATTTAACTCTAAATATTCAGCATAAGTTGGAATGAAGTTTTGATCGGTCATTTTATGTAGAAGCTTAGACAATAGATCGCTACGCTTCATTCGCTCATATGAAGCCATACGTTTTGGAATGCTTAAATTTGACATGGTGTAATTAATCTGGTTATTGTTTGATCAAAGATTAATATGAATATTTATTCGCATTCAATTCGCATTATTAGAATGGCAGCTATGAGAAAAAGACCCCAACAACAAAGAGCAAAGCTGGTAGTCGATAGTATTTTGGAAGCGACTCTGATATGCATTTCTGAAATGGGCCTAGATCAAGTTACTACGCCAAAAATATCTGAAAAATCAGGGGTGAGCGTAGGCTCTATCTATCAATATTTCGAAAATAAAGATCAGATAATTTTAGAATTGTTACGCCGTAAGAGTGAAAACTTAGGTTTGTCACTTAAAGCGCTGGCGATGAATCAAGAAGAAATGGATTTAAAAACCTTAGTCGATGTTAGTCTTCAATTCGGATTTGATGTAATGAGAGAAGATAATGGTTTCTTCTTTGAAGTCCTGAAACATTGGCATGGCTACAACAATTCAGAAGCCGCAAAGGTTTTAGAAAAGCATTTTTTGGAAGTTGGTTTATATGTATTCAATCGTTTTTATCGTCATTGGGACTTTGAAACACTCAAGCATAAATCTTTTGTGATTATTAATAGTACCTTGTTCACAATGATGAGGTTTGTAAGCAATAATGATTTTCTTATTTCAGAACAACAGCTTAAGCGGGAATTAAGTGCAATGATTTTGTCTTATTTAGACAGCGACAAGAGTTAAAAGCTCACGCAAATAAAATTATATATAAAAAACATATAGTTAATTTATGGTTGGTTTATTAACTATACAAACAAATAGAAAATATTGAAAAAATAGTTGCGTAAGAAAATAAATGGCCTATAATGCACATCCATCGGCGGTGATGTTGATTAAAACTTGTTGAAAAACAAGGATTTAGCTGAATAGGTTGGATCTAGGTTTTGAGAATGGGTTGGAAAATAAATTAACATTTCTAGTTGACTTTCTGAAAAGAAAGGGTAATATAGCCGACCTAGCTTGATGCTGACGAAGCATTAAGAAGATCA
>NZ_JBWYIN010000012.1:0-130765 GCF_056779765.1 Acinetobacter sp. 24-47-62 | reverse complement strand
ATCAATAGTACCTAAAGGGTACCAATCTTGGCTCATCAATTACTGACAAAAAATTTGCTCAAATAAACTTCGAGAAATTTCTACCAATTATCAATGATAATATATATCGATCAATCAACCAGTAAAAATCCACACAAGTTGTTCTTCATAATCTCTTAATGATCTTTCTAACATCTCGTCAATGCTAGAAGCTGGACTCGAAACACTCAACAACTCTGCAAGCTGCTTCGTTCGTTTCCGTGTATCTCGTCGGTATGGGGTGCATTCTATAGATTTTTTCTTCCCTTGCAACCCCTTTTTTCAACAAAAACTCATGCATGTTTATTTTTTAAGCAAATTTATGTTTTTTACACTAAAAAATACACAAAAACGATTAATTAAATTAAAAAACCCCAATTAAATTGAGGTTTTTCAGATCAAAAAGCTCTAAATCTTATTCTATGTATTTTTGAGTACTATAATATGAAGTAGGTAATTTTCGAATTGTTTTTATTTCTTGATGACCATCTATTGAATTTAAGTAATTTAAGAATGCTTCTGCATAGTCCAATCCAACATCTATTCGACGATCACCTGTAATTTTTTTCAATGTATGATAGTAATCAGCCCCATCAGCTAAAAAATTGATGGTTACAATTTTATATAACTGATTTAAATCTAATGGCTCAAGCTGGTCAGACCTATTTCTGACTTGAATATTTGTAATACGCTTTCCATTAGGCTGCGTCATATCAACTTGCCAAGTTAATCCAGCCGTATATGGATAACTTCCAGTATTTTTTTGTTCAATCACGCCTGAAATGGCATCTTCAAGCGTATCTTTAATTTCTTGACCAGTCATATTCAATTGAACGAGCGTATTTTTGAAAGGTAAGACTTGGTAGATATCTGCTACAGTGATATTTCCTTTCGCCAAATCAACTCTTACTCCACCTGCATTTTGAAATGAAATATCAGCATTAAAATATTCTTTGCCTTGTTTAAGAAATGCTTCGGCAACCATTTGTTGAATATCACCACCATGGGCATCGACATGCGCATTCAAATTACACACATCACCTAAAGATGATCGTGAGCGATCAAATTGAGTTCCCGGCACACGTCTTGAACATAAATTATCAACTGCCTGCCCAACAACTTTGACTGCAAATAATTTTTTAGATTGCTTATAGGGCTCTAAGACACTCAAAATATTTTGATCTTCTTTAACAATAGAAAAAGGAGCTCGTTCTTTTTCGAATTGATGTTCTATATATTTTTTTTCTTGATCACTGACTCTTTCATTATTTTGCTTACGTTTAAAATCATCGCTAATTAACACATGCGGTGTACCCACACAACTTTGAACCGCACCATCTGCATTAAATTTTACGTTAAGTTCACCAACCACATAACTGTATTGCCATGCTTGAGCAACACAAACAGATTCGCCATTTTTATTTTTCAACTGTAATGGGTAGGTAGCGACAGGAGACATACCATACTTTTCTAATATATGAGGTCCAAACAATGTGTGAGAGTCGCCTCCAATTATCACATCCACATCCGTAAGTTCTTGTGCTAATTTTTGATCAAGTTCATAGCCTACATGTGTTTGTAAAATAATTTTTTTAATTCCCTGTTTTTTGAGTTGATTAATCTCATTTTGAGCTACTGTGATTTCATCTTGGAATAATGTGTCTTGATTTGGTTGGGAGGAGTTTTTAGTTTTTGATGCAATGGTGAGCCCCACAACCCCATATTTTTCCCCATCCCGCTCAAGAACAATAGATTTTTGAATCCGATCTGTCTGATATAAAGGTGAACTCACCCCAAATTCAACATTTGCAGAAAGAATCTCTGTTCGCTCTTTACACTGTCCTTCGTCTAAAAAACCAATAAAATCTTTTAAGCCTTGATCTTTTGCATCAAATTCATGATTTCCCAAGGTGAAAGTATCAAAACACACTGTATTCATCATTTCAGCATCAGCTTTTCCATTTGAGAGGTTGTAATACAAATCTCCTGTTATCGCATCACCAGCATGAATTTTCACTACATTCTGTTGATTTTCTGCTATTAGATTCATAAATGTTGCTACACGAGAAAATCCACCACGCGAAACGACTAGTTGTTCTTCACCATGACCGAAGTCAAAATTAAAGCTAAGCTCTTCACCATCTAAATGGGAGTGATGGTCATTAATATGAAGAATTTTTAACTCTGATAGTTGTGTAATATTAGGGTTGGATTTTTGGTCATCTCCACCACAACTACTTAGCAATAACGATGTCGTTAAGAGAAGACCTGTTATTTTTATCTTGTTCTTCATTTGAATACTCCTTTTTTAGACCAAGAGTATTCAACGAAGATATGACATTATGATGGTGGATTTATGACACTTTATCGAAATGACTAATTTTATATTTTTCTGCAAATCGCTCAGCTAATGCCGTAATGGTCAAACTCGGATTAACACCAACATTCACAGGAATCGCACTTCCATCAACCACATATAAGCCTTGATAGCCAAAAACCTGATGATTAGAGTCAATCACACCTTTGGAGGAATCTTCAGCCATAACTGCACCACCCAATATATGCGCTGTAACAGATAAGTGCCCCATACTTTCCAATATATTATTCTGTGCTTGACCACCACTTACTTCAGCAAATTTTTCCGCAGCTTCATTTGCTAACGGTATAAAAGACGGCGCTCTTTCTCCAACTGAAACCTGCGTTTTCAAAAAACGCCTAAAACCTCTGAGTGCAGTACGTCCATATACAAATCTTAGTTGATTGTCTGCCTGTTGCATGACGGTTAATACAGTGACACGTTTATGCCAGTTTTTAGAACGCCATGATCGAGTTGAAACAAAGGGGTGCAGAAAAAAATGCTTTAAAACGTGGAGTGCACGTTTTACAGGTTGATCGCCATTGACCAGTGGCCCCATATAAAACTTCATAAACTCATAACTTGCTGGAAATCGATTCTGAGTAATATGTGTTTTGTCATCTGCATGAAAATGACTGGAAATGGTTGTCCCTCTCGTCAAATCCATTGTTTTATCATTATTAGAGATTGCAACAATCGCCTCACTATTGGTTCGAATATGCTCACCTAACTGACCAGAAATATTCGGTAAGGTTTTGTACACTTCTCTTGAAGCAAACAGAATTTCAACGGTTCCTATAACACCTGCGGATATAATGACCTGTTTCGCAGAGTAATCTTGTTTTTCTTTGGAGTTAAATGACTGATATGTATGAATGATATATTTTCCATCAACCTGTGAAAGATGAGTCACTTTGGTTTCTGGAATAATCTCGACTCCATTTTTCTCTGCAAGATATAAATAGTTTTTATCCAAACTATTCTTCGCACCCTGCGCACACCCCGTTATACAATTTCCGCACTGATTACAGCCTATTCGTTCGGGACCTTGACCATTCAAAAGCGGATCACTCACCCATTGATGAGGATCACCAAAGTAAATTCCCTGTGGTACAGTGTCAAAACTATCTCCAGAACCCATTTGTTCTGCTGTTTGTTTTAACCACTCATCTTGCTGATCTTTATATGGATTTAAACTTACACCTAGCATGGACTGAGCCATCTGATAGTGCGGTTGTAATTCCCTCTCCCAGTCTTCTGACAAATGACTCCAAGTTGGATCACGATAAAACTTTTGACCTGGTTTTAACAACACAGCAGCATAAACAACACTGCCACCACCAACGGCAACCCCTCGAACCACACCCATATGTTGGAATACGTCTTGTGCAAGAAAACCCTTCATCCCTAACGTCGGTGCCCAATTTAAGTATTTAGAACTCCGACTTGCTCGATGTAAATCATCTTCAGTGAGCCTTCTTCCCTGCTCTAGCACAGCTACTTTTAATCCAAGCTCAGACAATCTTAGCGCAGATACACTTCCACCAAAGCCTGAACCTACAATAATGACATCATATTCAAATTTTGATTTCATACATCACGACTTAGAATAAATGGAAATGAAAAATGCTTTAAAAAAGGAAGATTAATGATAGTCATACACAACATCGTATGTTCATCAAGCTGTCTTAACTCATCAACAACCCAACGCCATGGAATTGGTGCTGTCTTGCCATAATACAAGGCGATCGTTTGTTTTCCATCAATCAAAGACGCCTCTTCTAGACACTCCATTTGAAGCTTTTCACTTCTCTGCCCGCGATTGAGTAAAATATTAGTGACTAAATTTTGATTGATGAATTTTTTCCCAAACCATCCCCCCAATCCACTTAAAAATAAACTCGGTGCTGCAGACACTCTTAACCACCAAGGACCAATAAACTGAGCCTTATATTCTCCTTGTCTCATGGCAAGTGGCGCGGATGAAAGTTGTTGATAGGTTGCCTTAATCGAGGACAACGAAGCAGTGATTAAATGCTCCTTACGGATCATGAATTTCTCCCTCAATGATTTTTGTTTTATTCAGCATGTCCTATGCTTCTTTATAAATATATCAATCGTTTAAATTTTATTCCACTTACATACTTTGATAGATTGCATAAAAAAAGCCGGATGTGACATACATTCGGCTTTTCAACTCAAATTAATTTCACTTTATTTCTTTAAAAATCCTGATACAAGATTCAACACATTTTGTATATCTGAATTCGCTTCTTGTGGATCGGTCTTATTTGCTTGAGGTGTAAGCGAATCAATAATTTGTGGTAAGACTGAAGAAATCGCACTGTATACATCCTGTTTAGGAACTTGCGCTTCTTGTGCAACTTGCTCTACATCTTGCTGATCAAATAAATTTTGAACCTGTTGCGTGCTGACATTGGCATTTTCGCCAGGACCAGTTGAAACCCAATCATCCACTTGACTCGTCAGACCCTGACCTTTCAGTTGATCAAGTGCACCTTGCAAACCGCCATTTTTTTGAATCCAATTGAGAATTAAAGGAACTACTGCGATTAATAAGGTTTGAGCGTTTAGACCTGATGATTTGCCTACACCACCAGATTGACTACCCGATAAACCACCAAGTACAGATCCCAAAATCCCTCCCAATCCACCTTGTTGTTGGTTTTGATTGGTCTGATTATTTTGTCCCGTTAAACTCCCGAGTACCGAACCAAGTACACCACCCAATCCCGATTGATTAGATTGTGGATTACCGCCTAAAGCCTGTTTCGCTAAAACTTCAACGATATTACTTAAATTTGTCATCAAGACACCTTTACATTCTTATTTTCATTGATCAGCATATCGTTAAAAACATGGCTTTGTACATTGAAATTGTTGTGTTTTGATAAACTCAAAGTTTGCCATTACCATCGAAACTTATTCCAATTTTCTGGATTAGCCCAAAACTTAGAATTAAACCAATCTGGCACATGCTTATAATTCAAAATATTGAATTGCCATAAGGCGAAATCTTGCTCTGTATTTTTTTGCTCAATGAGCTGCGTGAATCCCAGACTTCTTAATAATTGTTCATCTGCAATATGACTCAACACGACGATTCTTTTTGCCATTAAATCACGCAGTTTTACCAGCATTTGTGATTTATGATGGGTTGATAGTGTATCCATCTGTTCATTATTTAAAATCACAACACCTAGATCATAGCGTTGCTGAAAAGGAAGCATTAAAAATTCAGTTACGTTAAAATGATTCCATTGGATTGTTTGTGCATAGTCTTGGCTGAGATCCTGACCAAGACATACGGCAGTTTGAATTGGCTGTTCTTTAGATAAATCGTCTAGCATTGACGTGATGACATTTTTCTCAGCCATGAGCTGCACCTTATTTGAGCGAGATTAAAGCATGGAATTACAGGGCATTTGTCATAAAATGCACGCTGGTTTAACCAACCTAAGTGTAACTGAACAACAAACACAACAGGCAAATGTTGAATATAAATTTATTTTAGATCGTTCAGAAATCAATCTCCCGTTCAACTTAGGTCAAGAAATTGAAATTGAATGGACCGGCAAAATTTACTGTGTTTCCTGTGGGAATAAAACACCAAAATCATACTCCCAAGGTCACTGCTTTAAATGCATGAAAACGAAAGCAGCCTGTGATATGTGTATTATGAAGCCAGAAACATGCCATTACCATTTAGGGACTTGTCGTGAAGAAAGCTTTGCTCAAGAAGTATGCTTTCAACCCCATATTGTCTATCTTGCCAATTCAAGTGCATTAAAGGTTGGCATTACCCGTTTAGGTCAAATGCCCACACGTTGGCTAGATCAAGGGGCTACCCAAGCTTTACCTATTATGAAAGTGGGCTCTCGTCGGTTATCAGGACAACTTGAAGTCATGTTTGGTGCGCAAGTCGCTGATAAAACAGACTGGAGAAAATTGCTGAAAGGTGAAGCGGAAAAGGTAAATTTGTTAGAGATCAGAGATGAATTGCTCACGGAGTTTGAACCTCAAATTGAAACCATTCGAGATGAGTTCAGCATGAGCCTAGATTTCAATGAAAATGTACAAATTTTAGAAAACGAACTTCCTCGTGAATTCATTTATCCTGTCGATCAATATCCTGAAAAAATTAAATCGCATAACTTAGACAAAACGCCAGTCATACGTGGAAAACTGCACGGTATCAAAGGACAATATCTGATTATGGACACAGGTGTAATCAATATACGCAAATATACGGGTTATGAAATTAAGATTCGAACTTAATTAATATACTTAAAAAAGCGACTCAATTGAGTCGCTTTTGGTTTTAATAAAACAAAAAATACAACTTTATGCTCTGTTTCTTCTACCAATTTTATTATGAATAGGATTCAAACGTGAAATCAAGAATGCCTCCAATCCATATGCCAGGTAGGCATATTGTGATTCGAATCCAATCGTAACAACTGTCCCTGAATCTTTTAATCTTTGATCAACAATATATGGTTTTTTACTTTCCTTATCGACTTTAACATACGATTGAAATCTTCTACTTAAACCTCTGTCAGGATAAATTCCACCTCCTTTAGATGCCCCCACACCAATATATGTAACTTCCTTATCTTTTAAGAAAGCATATACACCAGCTTTTAAGTAATTTGGCATTCTTATGAAATCTGAGAATGCCTCTGACCAAATTGGAGGCGTTCCCAATTGTATTTCATCCCAATGTAATTTGAAAAAATCTTCAGTTAATTCAATTAAATTATCGAATGTTGGATTTTTCACTTTAATAATATCAACCTATAATAATTTTAAAATCGCTTGCACTGGATCTTCATTTTGATCCGACAATAATTGCTTGTGCATCGTCAACAATTGCATAGATTGTATTTTTGAGTTTTCGATATTCATCAACAACTCAATCTCATGTGCTAAGTTTTCTGGAGTTGCATCATTCTGGATTAACTCCTGAATTACTTTTTTTCCTGCAATAATATTAGGTAAAGAATAATAAGGAATTTTTACTAAAAGTTTCGCAATCCAGTAGGTCAAACTGTTTAATTTATAAAAAGTCACCATCGGACGATGCAATAACATCGCCTCAAGTGTTGCTGTACCCGATGCCAACGCCACAATATCACTGGCATCCATGACCATCCGACCTATTTTAGATTCCGCGTCAATATTTTCCATTAACTTGATATTATCTCTGAACCTATCTGGGTAACCTATTAGGATCTGCTCAATTTGTTGTTTACGAGCCTCATTGATGGCTGGAATTAAAAATTGATACTCAGGATATTTTTGATGGACAATCTTTGCTGCATCTAATACAAGCGGTCCTAACTTATCAACTTCACCACGACGACTTCCAGGCAGTAATGCGATATGTTTTTGTGCAGGATTTAAACCAAGCGCCTGCTTTGCATCGAGTATAGGATTTTCCAGCGGTAGTTGATTAGCGAGAGGATGTCCAACGAATACCGCTGGCACATTAAATCGATCATAAAAAGTTTTTTCGAATGGAAATAGACAAAGTACCAAGTCAATTGTGGCTTTAATCCCATGAACACGACCTTGACGCCATGCCCAAACTGAAGGACTCACATATTGAACAGTCTTAATTGGCAACGATTTTTGCTTTATTTTTTTTGCTAAGCGTAAGTTAAAATCTGGTGCGTCTATCCCTATAAAAATATCAACAGGTTGTTTAGTCCATTGATCAACCAAGCCATCTCGAACCGCAAAAAGTTTTTTAATATCTTTTAATACTTCAACAATTCCCATCACCGATAGAATATCCATCGCATAATAGTTTTTAAAACCCTCTGCAATCATTTGAGGACCACCAATTCCTTCAAATTCAGCATCAATTCCCTGCTCTCGAAAACGACGTATTAATTTGGCGCCTAAGGTATCACCTGAAACTTCACCAACCACAATACCAATTTTAAGTTTTCGATTTTGCAAATGAATATCCTCTTTCATGCTCTACAAGTATCTTAACATAAGCATCTCATAACAGACTGAGTTCTTGAAATATCTTAACTTAGTAATGCTTTATCTTATTTTTGAATAAGTAAATGAATAATCAAGACAACAGCTTATATTCAAAAATCATAAGATATGCCGGTTTTCTGATAAGTAGCACAAACGATGTACGGTTCTATTGAATATATTTTAGCAGGTGTTTTAGTTGGTTTCTGTGTAGGGGTCACTGGCGTGGGTGGTGGCTCACTTATGACCCCTATCTTGATTGGTTTATTTAAAATTGAACCACATATTGCGATTGGTACAGATCTACTTTATGCCGCGATTTCTAAGTTTTGCGGCTCTTTTGTACATGCAAAAAAACTTAATATTGTTTGGCCTATCGTCATTTGGCTCGCGATCGGAAGTATTCCAGCCTCTTTAGCCACAACTTGGGTTTTAGACAACTATTTGAGTCAATCCACACATTACAAAGCCATTCTCACGATGGTCTTAGGCTTTATGCTGACCATTACTGGTATTTCAATTGTATTCCGTACACAGGTAGAAAAATTCTTCAAAAAATTTTCCAAAGAAGTTACTGAACAGGAAGTTGAATTAACTCGAGAAAAATTAAAGCAGAAGCGTTTATATATAGCTTTAATGGGTATTGTACTGGGTATTTTTGTGACCTTATCTTCAGTTGGCGCGGGTGCATTCGGCATTATGGCGCTGATCATCATGTTCCCTAATTTACCTATGATTAGAATTATTGGTTCTGACGTTGTACATGCAGTTTTACTGACGCTCGTGGCAGGTATGGGGCATATGAATTCAGGTAATGTGGATTTCAATTTATTAATGTGGCTTTTAGTCGGATCGATTCCTGCAATCATCGTTGGTACGCTGGTGAGCTCCCATTTACCTGAAAAAATTATTCGCAAGGTACTGGGCATCACCTTATTTGCCATTGGTGTTAACTTCATGCTTAATCCAGTCAAAGCGAAACCTGTGACCGCACCTGAGGCAGTTATTGAAACCTCAACTCAAGCCCAGTCTTAATTAATATCATGTTCAAACTGTAACCTCAGTGAAGCTGTATAATTCACTGAGGTGAAATTAAATGATTTATTCAATTTAATAATTTTCAAAAATTAAATCATTCTATACAATACAAGTAGAAACTCTGATTAATACCAAAAAGACAATTTCATTACTTTTTTTTATTAAATCCATTCAACTTTTTGATAACAAATGATCTACTGAATCATGCTATATTCAATAGATTGAACATTTTCTTGTAAAAACGAACCAGTGACGGCAATGAATACTTTACAGTCAAATTCTATCACCCAAAACGACATTGATGACGTGAATGTACAAAGCATTCAGCCTCTTGTTACTCCTGCTGAATTAAAAACAGAATTACCGTTAACTGATAATGCATACCAAACAGTCCTAAAAGGTCGTGAAACTGTACGTAATATCTTAGATGGCAACGACAAACGTTTATTCGTAGTCATTGGACCGTGCTCTATTCACGATCCTGCAGCAGCTCATGATTATGCTGATCGTTTAAAAGTTTTAAGCGAAAAAGTGAAAGACACGCTTTATATCATCATGCGCGTGTATTTCGAGAAGCCTCGTACAACAGTGGGTTGGAAAGGCTTAATTAATGACCCTGACATGAATGACTCTTTCAATATTGAAAAAGGTTTACGTTTAGGCCGTAAATTATTGCTTGAACTCAATGAGAAAGGCCTGCCATGCGCAACTGAAGCGCTTGATCCAAACTCTCCACAGTACTACCAAGACTTAATTTCTTGGTCAGCAATCGGTGCACGTACAACAGAGAGCCAAACACACCGAGAGATGTCTTCAGGTTTATCATCTCCAGTTGGCTTTAAAAATGGTACGGATGGCGGTCTCACTGTTGCGACCAATGCGATGCAATCTGTAAAACATGGTCATAGTTTCCTTGGCTTAAATGACCAAGGTCAAGTTTCGGTCATTCGTACTAAAGGCAACCAATATGCCCATGTCGTGTTACGTGGTGGTAATGGCAAACCGAATTATGATGCTGGCTCTGTAGCAGAAGCTGAAAATGCATTGGCGAAAGCAAAAGTAAGTAACAAGATCATGATTGATGCGAGTCATGCCAATTCTAATAAAGACCCATACCTTCAGCCATTGGTTCTAAAAAATATCACTGAACAAATTTTAGATGGCAATAAATCGATCGTAGGTATTATGGTTGAAAGTCATTTAAAAGGTGGCCGCCAAGATATTCCTGCAAATCTTTGCGATTTAGAGTATGGTAAGTCTGTTACAGATGGATGCATCGATTGGGAAACAACTGAAAAAGTTTTGTTGGAAATGGATGCAGCTTTGAAAGACGTTCTACCACAACGTTAATCAGATAAAACGCCATCACACGATGGCGTTTTTTATAAGGTTAAATCATGGATCAACTCGAAAAAGAACTTAGCTCAATCCCCCATTTTCAATTTGTTCATGAGCATTTGTTTAGCTCAGGTCAGCCAAACGAAGAACAACTTAAATCGATTAAAGCTTATGGTATCGATACCATCATTAATCTCGCTTTTACTGATGCTACACCGAATTTAAATCATGAAGATCGCGTAAGTGCTGAAATTGGTCTTAACTACATCCAAGTCCCTATTGATCCAGAATTTCCACATGATGATCAATGTTTATTTGTACTCGATCTGATCGATCATCTCGTTAAAGAGAAAATGGTCTGGATACATTGCACCAAAAATCATCAATGTAGTTCATTAATCTATCTGTACCGACTACATTATATGAATATGGATTTACCTACTGCACATGAGCTATTACACCAAGTATGGGAACCCAACAACACTTGGACTGGCTTAATGCACGCGGTCGGCTTACAGTTGCAAGGACGTAAAGCTACTCAAGAACTGCAAGCCTCTTTGATGAAAGCGCAAAACTTTGAATGATCGAAATTGCTCATTGATGACTAATTAATACGGTCGCTGTAGACAGGATTCCTTCCTGACGACCAGTAAACCCTAATTTTTCAGTGGTAGTGGCTTTAATACTAATCTGATTGATATCCACATCAAGTACATCTGCAATACTTTGACGCATATCCAAATTATGTTTCGCTAATTTTGGACGCTCACAAGCCACTGTAATATCCACGTTATTCAGTTGATAACCACGATCCAATATCAACTGATAAACATGCTTTAATAAAACCTTACTGTCCGCGCCTTTGAACTGTTCATCAGTATCTGGAAAGTGCTGTCCAATATCACCGAGCGCTAAAGCACCCAACAATGCATCACAAAGTGCATGTAAAACTACATCTCCATCAGAGTGTGCTTTCAAACCATGTGTATGCGGAATACGAATACCAGCCAATGTGACATAATCGCCTTCCTCAAAAGCATGAACATCAATACCTTGACCTATACGAATAGCTAAGCTCACATTGAACTCCTTTACACAGTTTTTGAAAATGAAATCTTGTATTCTTTGATTCTTGTTCGCTATAGTAGATGCGCAAACATTTGAAAGTATAAGCGATGATGTTGTCAAAAAGCGTATCAAGTTGGATGAAACCTTTAATTTCTATCTTTTTCATTGGATTAAGCAGTGTTTCTGTCGCACAGGCACAACTTATTCAATGCGATAAGCCTCAATCAAGTTTTAAAAATTCCATGATTTGTGCTGTTGATTTTTCATCTTTGAGAGATGAATTGAATGAGCGCTTTTTAACATCCTACTTAGTTACCGATGCACCAACACGATTAATTCAAGATACACAACAGCTTTGGCTGAATCGACTGCAGCAGTGTAAAAATAAAAATTGTGTGTCATTACAAATTAATCAACGCATTGATGATTTAAACTTTTACATGTCAATGAATCAAACGCTTACTCAACATTACATCAAGTTTGAACAAGGTAAAATTGCAGCGCAACCTGTACACCTTAAGATTCATCAATTAAGCAAGGATCGCGTCAAAATTGAAGGTATTGCTTATCGTAGCCCTAATAATCACATAGAAACCCAGACCATCCCATTATTGGCTTATACAACCACTCAAAGCAAACACGAAATTACTGATAATGAGCATGATTGTCAGTACAAACTCAAATATCAAAAATCATTACTGATTGTCTCAACTGAGCAAACAGGCTGTGAGCGCTTTAGTGGAATCTATCGACTATATGATTAAACAGAGTGTATGCAAGTTCACAGTTAAATTGCGAATGCTAAACACAATACTCCTGTGATCGCTAACAGAATACCTAAGCTGTTTTTTAGGGTTATTTTTTCTTTAAAAACTAATATACCTGCGATCACACCTAACACTACGACTAGAATATTCATACCAGCGAATACGATTGCAGGTGAATCCTTTAACAACATATGTGCTTTCACATAAAGTGCAATATTGGCAAAATTCAATACACCTAAACTTAGTCCAGCAAGAAAATTTTGCAAAGTCCATGATGTTTGACGCAGGGACAAATATCCCATGGAAATAATGAAAGCAAACACAAACATCAAGTTTAAACTGACTGCAAATTTTAACCCTAGACTTGTACTGTATTTTAACAGGACATCTACGAGCGCATAGCCAAGCCAAACTGCAAGCAAATACATTCCTGCTTTTTTTGTTTGCAATGTTGGTGTTGATGTTTTAGAGAAAATGATCAAAACAATTGCACCCAAACCCAATGCAATACCAATCAATTTCAGGGTGCTAAATTTTTCTTGGAAAAGAAAATAGGCTGCCAACAATGAAAGAACAACGGATAATCTTTGCGCGATTTCAGTTCTGATAATTCCAGCTTGATCAAGTGATTTGGAAAGCAGCAAGAATATTGAGGGTAAAGCTATTCCCAACAACCCAATAAGCCACCAAGGTGTGGAGGTTAATGATATTTGGTAGAGATCTGGCTCAAACCAAAAAAAACAGAGTATCGTGGCGATGGCATAATTCCACGCAATCATTTGCATGACATCAAATCCACGAGACTTACTAAACTTCAATAAAATCGATACTAGTACGCTGCATAAAGCTGCTGAAAAAATCAGTTCCATAATTTGCTCTTGTTTTTTATTCAAGAAAAAGCCCACAATCACTGTGGGCTTTTTAAAATTATAAATAATCTTATTAATTATTTATAACGATCTACCATTTTCTCTAAAGAAATAGGGCGAATCTTGTCAGCATGACCTGCTGTACCAAATGCAGTATAACGATCTACACAGATTTGCTTCATTGCTTCAACAGTTTGAGCAAAGAATTTACGTGGATCAAATTCGCTTGGTTTTTCAGCCATCATACGACGCATAGCACCTGTTGAAGCTAAACGTAAGTCAGTGTCGATATTGATTTTACGTACACCGTGTTTAATTGCTTCAACCAACTGCTCAACAGGAACACCGTAAGTTTCTTTGATATCACCACCGTATTGGTTAATAATCGCTAACCATTCTTGTGGTACTGAACTTGAACCATGCATTACAAGATGAGTATTTGGAAGTGCAGCGTGGATCTCTTTAATACGATCAATCGCTAAAATATCACCTGTAGGTGGACGCGTAAATTTATAAGCGCCATGTGAAGTACCAACTGCAATTGCTAACGCGTCAACGTTAGTATCAGCGACAAATTGAGTCGCCTCTTCAACCGAAGTAAGGAGTTGTGAATGATCTAGAACACCTTCAGCGCCAACACCATCCTCTTCACCAGCCAGACCAGTTTCAAGGCTACCTAGGCAACCAATCTCACCTTCTACAGATACACCACACGCATGTGCCATTTGAACAACACGACGAGTTACATCTACGTTGTAATCATAAGTTGTTGGTGTTTTACCATCTGCACCTAATGAACCATCCATCATTACTGATGAAAAGCCCAATTGGATTGAGCGTTGGCAAACGTCAGGATCAGTACCATGGTCTTGGTGCATCACAACTGGAATGTGTGGCCATTCTTCGATTGCCGCCAAAATAAGATGGCGTAAGAATGGAGCACCAGCATATTTACGAGCACCAGCAGATGCTTGAACAATAACAGGTGAATTTGTTTCATCTGCGGCTAACATAATCGCGCGCATTTGTTCTAAGTTGTTTACGTTAAACGCTGGTACGCCGTAACTATGTTCTGCGGCGTGATCCAAGAGCTGGCGCATTGAAATAAGAGCCATAATTTCCTCCCAGGTAATGCTCCATATTCTAACCTGACCTGTGTTTCAATTCAGCAACAATTGACAGTATTTCATAAAAAATCCCTGCAATTGCAGGGAGATTTTCAATTTAATACTTATTGAAGTAGAAAATCACTCCGCCGTTGCTTGATCAGCAGGTGCATTTGCAACTTCTTCAGGAACATCAGTATTATTTTCATCTTGTAATGGCTGATCAATAGCATCGATAGCCGCTTGTTGTTCAGCACTAATATCTGATGCTTCAACAGCAACTTCTGATGTTGATGTTTGATCTGCAGCTGGTGCACTTTCTTGTTTAGAACAAGCCGTCATTGCAAGAGTAGCAGCCAATAGCGCAAATACGCCTAATTGTAATTTCATGATGTTATTCCGCATGATAAATCAGATTATGATCATAATATTTCAAAATTATTTCATTTTCATGACGAAAATTAGTCATAAAAAAAGACCTTCTTAGAAGGTCTTTTTTCTCAAATCCAATTAAGCGCGTTCTAGTAGAACAGCAACTGCTGGTAATGTCTTGCCTTCTACAAATTCAAGGAAAGCACCACCACCTGTTGAGATATAACCAATTTTGTCAGCCACTTCATACTTATCAATCGCAGCTAAAGTATCACCACCACCTGCGATAGAGAAACCTTCAGATTCTGCAATCGCTAAAGATAGCGCTTTCGTGCCTTCACCAAATTGATCAACCTCAAATACGCCTACTGGACCATTCCAAAGAATTGTTTTTGAAGTTTTTAAAATTTCAGCAAATGCTTGAGCTGTTTCTGGACCAACATCAAGAATCATGTCATTGTCAGCAACATCTTCAACTTTTTTCACTACGGCTTTTGCTGCCGCTAATGAGCCAAGGAAGTCATCAAAGTTAATTTCTGATGCGTCAGCAACAACAACATCTGTTGGCAATGGAACCGATACTTTTGCAGCAATTGCTTTAGCTGTATCGATTAAGTCATTTTCACAAAGTGATTTACCAACGTTATAGCCCGCAGCTGCTAAGAATGTATTCGCTATACCACCACCGACAATGAGCTGATCACAAATATCTGATAACGATGTTAAAACATCCAGTTTAGTCGATACTTTTGAACCCGCTACAATAGCAACCATTGGTTTTTCAGGCGTCTGAAGTGCACGACCAAGTGCATCTAATTCAGCTGCAAGTAATGGACCTGCTGCAGCAACTTTAGCAAGACGAGCCACACCTTCTGTTGATGCTTCTGCACGATGTGCAGTACCAAATGCATCCATCACAAACACATCACAAAGTGCTGCATATTTTGCTGCCAACTCTGGATTATTTTTCTTTTCGCCTGTGTTAAAGCGACAGTTTTCAAGTAACACAACTTGGCCTGGTGCAACTTCAACACCATCCAAATATTCAGTGAGTAATTTAACTTCTTGACCCAATGCTTCAGTTAAGTAGGCAGCAACAGGTGCAAGTGATTGTTCAGCTTTAGGCTCACCTTCAACTGGACGACCAAGGTGAGAATAAACCATTACTGCTGCGCCTTTTTCAAGAGCGGCTTTAATTGTTGGTAATGCAGCGCGTAAACGTGCATCACTCGTAATCACACCATTTTTAACAGGAACGTTTAAGTCTTCACGGATCAGAACACGTTTACCTGCTAAATCGAGGTCAGTCATACGCTGAAAGTTCATGTATAGCTCACTTTATAGATATCAAAACCGCATAGATTCTAAATGATTATGCTAAAAAAGGTGAGTAAAATTTCAGAAAAGCTGTAGAAATCTTTAGATTTGATTATGATAGATGGAGTCGAACCACAAAGTGTTGCTATGTCTATCCATCCAGATCCAAGTATTAATCGTTTAAATGTTTTCGGCGAACCGCTCGCCAGTTGTTGTTTTGATCCTATCACAGGATATTTCAGAAATGGTTTTTGCCACACTGCACCCTCTGATTTAGGTCAACATACAGTCTGTGCCGAAATGACGTCAGAATTCTTAAGTTTCTCGCAACGAATTGGGAATGATTTGACAACACCACTACCCGAAGTTGGTTTTCCTGGTTTAAAACCTGGTGATTTCTGGTGTATTTGTGTGACGCGCTGGGTTGAAGCTTATCAGAATGATATGGCACCGAATTTAAAACTTCAGGCTTGTCATCAGTCGGTTCTTGCTTATGTCCCGATCGACATTTTAATGGAATTCTCAGTGTAATGAATCATCATGTTGCTTCAACGTCAGCAAGAATTATTTTAGCTTCTGGCAGTCAGACACGTAAGGAATTACTTAATCGATTACATATCGATTTTGAACAAATATCACCCGATATCGATGAGACTCCGCGTGGGGAAAGCCATGCCGATGATCTTGCTTATCGACTTGCATATGAAAAAGCAAAATATTTTGCTGAGAAATATCCAGATGCGATCGTTATTGGTTCTGATCAGGTAGCTTGGCGTGAAGGCGCACCTGATATATTTATTGGAAAACCTTTATCTACTGAAAAAGCAATCAAACAGCTTCAAGCAAATTCAGGAAAAATTGTTTATTTCAGTTCGGCATTGAGTGTTCAACACGCTTCATCTGGGTTTGAAGAAACCATTGTTGAACATTACAAGGTCAAATTTAGGCATTTAAATTTGGAAGAAATTCAGCGTTATGTCGCACTTGAACAACCTTTGCAATGTGCTGGAAGTTTCAAATGTGAAAGTTTGGGCATCAGCTTATTTGAAGAAATGATTGGGCAGGATCAAACAACTTTAATGGGTATGCCGATGATCCAATTGTGTAAGATTTTACGTGAATTGAAAATTCTAGTGCCTTGATACGTTGCTTATTAATAAATAAGACCGAGTTCAATAACTCGGTTTTTTTGGAATTATTTGTTACTAGCAACTGATGAATGAAATAAATACCCTATTTTTAGCTCAAATAATTACAACTGAGCTAAATTAATTTATCTACACAAAGCTGTGGAAAATTGATCGATAAGCGATCTCAAAACATAGAAATTGTAAAAAAGTTCAAATGATCATATTTGGGTTGTTCATTTCAAGTTAAGAATATGAATTACATGAACAAGTTAAGAAACTTTGTATAACATCCATTATCTTAGTTTAAGTTATCATTGTTAAAGTTTTTTTCAATTTTGGATAATATCTTTAGGGGGATACATATGCATGATAACTACTGGAATAGATTTCTGCATATAGAAAAAAAAACTAAAAGAATTTAGTACTCACGTAGATTTTGACATTAGAAACAATGAAACTTTTTCTATAGAAATAATGAATTTGTATCTTACAATTTGTTCAGAAATTGAAGCTATTTTTAAAGCTTGTACATCTAATATTGGTAATTCATTCAACTTTAGAGATTTTCGTGAATACTATAAAGATGAAACACAACTACAAAGTCTATCTCACTTAAAGTCTGACGTAAAAATTAAATATACATCTTTAAAATTCACTCCATTTGATAAGATAGATAGCGATTAAACAATTTTATGATGGAATCACCATAATAAAATTAAGCATGATCGTGAGATTAATAGAAATCTCACGAACTAAAAAAATCTATTAGACTCAGCTAGCGCACTTTTTTTACTTAACTTAGTCTACAGATTTGTAGTTCAAGAAAAAATATACCTTATACCCCCTCCTGAAATTTTCGAAACAAAAGACTTCTTGGTCAGCATTCATTCTTCAGGAGGTGGGCTTCTATATACATCCAAAGCTTGTATAAATAGTTTTGGTGCTGAAAGCCCTTTTGATGATGATTGGTTTAGTTAATATTTGATTCAATAAATCTGCCTCATTTAACATAATGGCTGTTATACGATATGAAATTCCCCTCAAAGTGTAAATTAATTATTTCTTTAAAATAGCTATATTCATTTTTTTCATATTCATTTGTATCATCCATAAGCAAGAAAACATGCGCTTTTAAAGCCGTGTCACTTGCAGAACTTGCATCGTTCAAGGGACAATAAGCCAAACTAAATTGTAGTCCTTATTATGTCCCAAACTTTAGACGTTCTCGGCGGTATTAGCGCTGAGCAATTCCTTACGGAATATTGGCAAAAAAAACCTCTCCTCGTTCGTAATGCAGTTCCTGAAATTGTGGGTTTACTTGAACCCAATGATGTTATGGAGCTTGCACTCGATGAAAACGTGACTGCACGTTTGATCAAACAAAAAGATCGTGACCCTAATCAATGGAATGTGAAGTCATCGCCACTGCTCAAAGCAGACTTCCAAAAAATGCCAAAATTATGGACACTACTCGTTCAAGCGGTCGATCACTATTCGTTTGATCTTGCTGAGTTATGGAAAAAATTTCCTTTTATTCCTCAATGGCGTCGTGAAGATATTATGGTATCTTACGCACCACAAGGTGGTTCTGTCGGTAAGCACTTCGATTTTTATGATGTATTTTTAGTTCAAGGTTACGGACATCGCCGTTGGCAATTAGGCCAAATGTGTGATGAACAGACAGCACTCGTTGCAGGTCAGCCTTTAAAACTTTTGCAAGAAATGGAAGTTCACTTTGATGAAGTTTTGGCGCCAGGAGATTTACTATATGTCCCACCTGGTCTTTCTCATTATGGCGTAGCTGAAGATGAGTGTTTAACCTATTCTTTCGGTTTCCGCATGCCAAATATCTCAGACATGATGGATAGTCTTGGTGATTCTTTTTCAGAACAAGAGCAACTGAAAAAACCATTATTAGATATCACACGCTCTGTCAGCACTGCTGTCGGCGAAATTTCAGATCATGAGCTTAGCTATTTGCGCGAACAACTTTTAGCTCAACTGCAAAATCCTGAGATGCTAAATGAAGCCATCATGTGTCTCGCTTCGCAACCTGGTTATCCTAACAATATTCCAGAAAATGACGAAATTGGAACAGGTGATTTAGAAGAAGCACTTGAAGAAGGTTATTTATTAAAAATCGAACCTGCTTCACGTTTGCTTTATAGCAACTTCAATGATGAACTTAACTTTTGGGCAAATGGAGAACGCTTATGCATCTCCGAAGAATTTAAACCCCATTTAAAACGTATCGCTGATGGTGAAATGATCACTTTGGATGAAAATTTATATGATCAACACATTCTTGAAGATCTCGCGGAACTCTTGAATAATTCGATCATTATGTTGCTTCCTTCGGAAGAAAACTAAACCCATAAATATAAATTGTTAGCTTACAGCTGTAAGCTAACAATTCACTACTTGTCTGATTCCATAGAAGTTCGTATGGTAATTGCAGTAAAGAACGATGGAAAATAAAAATGGCAAGTCCTGCTCAAGCAATAAGACATAAATTACTGAACACTTTTTTTTCAAGACATTCTGTATGGTTCGCATGTATTATCATCGCCCTGAGTATTACATGGCTTAGGCTATTTTACAGCCCCCATTATATTTATTATTTTCTATCCGACAGTGTCATTAATATTATTTGGCTACTGACCAGTTTACTCAGTATCTTAGGCCTATATGATGTACTTCAAAATAAACATTCGATTTTAAAGAACTACCCAATCATGGGGCATTTTCGCTTCTTATTTGAAGATTTCAGACCCGAAATTCGTCAATATTTTATTGAATCAGACCAAGACGCTTTACCCTTTTCAAGAATGCAACGTAGCTTAGTTTATCAGCGTGCAAAGAATGAAAATGCTGATAAGCCTTTTGGTTCAATTATTGATGTATATCAAGATGACTATCGTTTCATTACTCACTCTCTTGCACCGAAACTCCCAGCTGATACCAGCACCTTCCGTATTAAAGTGGGTAATGATCAGTGCGCTCAACCTTATAGTGCATCAATCATGAATATCTCAGCAATGAGTTTTGGGAGTTTAAGTGCTAATGCAATACGCGCACTTAATCTCGGTGCCCACATGGGTCAGTTCTATCATGATACTGGCGAAGGAAGCCTAAGCCCCTACCATCTTGAAAATAATGGAGATATTGTTTGGCAAATCGCCAGTGGATATTTTGGTTGTCGAACTGAAGACGGTCTATTTGATCCTGAAAAATTTAAAGCTCAAGCAAAACATCCCAATATCAAAATGATTGAGCTAAAACTGTCTCAAGGAGCAAAACCAGGTCACGGCGGTATTTTACCCAAACATAAGATTACAGAAGAAATTTCGAAAATTCGTGGTGTTCCTCGTGATCGCGATTGTATTTCCCCGCCAAGCCACCCTAGCTTTAATACACCGATTGAAATGATGCATTTTATTCAAAAGTTACGTGAACTATCAGGTGGTAAACCTGTTGGATTCAAATTATGTATCGGACAGCCTTGGCAATTTATGAGTATTGTCAAAGCGATGCTTGAAACCAATATTGTTCCTGATTTTATCGTCGTAGATGGATCAGAAGGTGGAACCGGTGCTGCACCGATTGAATTTAGCGATAATATCGGAACACCACTGCGTGAAGCGCTCTTGTTTGCACACAATACCTTAGTAGGTGCTGGATTAAGAGATAAAGTAAAAATTGGTGCAAGTGGTAAAATCATCAGTGCTTTTGATATTGCAAGTACCTTTGCCTTAGGTGCAGATTGGGTGAATTCAGCTCGTGGATTTATGTTTGCTGTCGGTTGTATCCAAGCTCAAAGTTGCCATACCAATCAGTGTCCTGTTGGGGTAGCAACACAAGATGCTGAGCGCCAAAAAGCAGTACATGTACCAACGAAAGCAGAACGTGTTTATAATTTCCACAAAAATACATTGCATGCACTGTCGGAAATGATAGCAGCTGCAGGTTTAAATCATCCGAGTGAAATTAAAGCTCATCATCTCGCGCAACGTATAAATGATCGTGAAATCAAAAATTATGCTCAATTACATTTTTGGTTAGAATCGGGTCAACTATTGAACTGTAAAGATAAAGACGAAGAAAATTTCTATTTCAGAATGTGGAATTTGGCAGATGCCAGCAAATTCTAGTTTCATCAAAAAGGTGCTGAAATCAGCACCTTTATTTTAAAAGTATCCTTTATGACTTTGCGCATGTAAGAATGCTGGGATTAAACCCGTTAATGCTGCCCGTATATCCGCACGCTCATTGATCAACTGATGAGATCCCTCCTCTAACATGAGCAAGGTCTGAAGGCGAAACTTTCTGCGTATAAATTCGATATTATAACGCCAGTCTACGGTTTGATCTTGAGCACCTTGAGCGAGCCAAACTGGAATTCGGCATGCAGGTCGATTTTCCATTTCCAACATCCACTTTGACATTGCTAATATCCAATCCATCCCCATCATACGCGGTTGTAGTGGATCTTTTAGACGTACAAATCTTAAAAATTCAGGATTGTGATTATTGCGTTTAAAATGTCTTGGAACTTCACGTTTAATACGGCGAATGATGCCCAAGCCTACTGGATTATGCCACCATGCTGTTTTTGCAGGTCTGACTAATGGCGACAAGAGTAATACGCGTTCTACAATTGGATTTTTACGTTGTTCAGCAAACTCCAACAAATGATGCATCCAAATTGCACCACCAGTACTCTGTCCGATACCTAGCCATGGTTTAGGCAATTGATCAGCTTGTTTTACATATTGGTGAACCGCGTGGAGTACTTGCTGATAATGATCAAAGTTCTGAATGCTGGCAGCATTGCCATCACTTAACCCATGTCCAGGCAAGTCATAAGTTAAAACACTAAACCCTTGATCCAGCAATTCACCAATAATTGGTTGGTAAATCCCACTGTGTTCCAAATAGCCATGCAATAAGAATACAGTACCTTTCACCTGCTCTATGCGAGGTTGATACACCTGCACATGAAGTTTGAACAAAGGCATTTTGATATAACCCTGCCAATAATTCGCTTCAAGACGATCAAGTGCGTAAAGATGACGATAAGCTTGAATCTCTTTCGAAGGAGAATAAGGTCGATTTAAGTTTAAAGGTTCCAACCTTAGTGGTGTTTGTTCTCGATTCGGAATGGGTAAATCGAGTTGTTTCAACACATTTGGATTCAGAAATGGAATATCAGACATTATGGCACCTCCCGACAACCGCTAGAGCCAAACATTACATCTCTGATTGTGGCAAGTAATTCATAATTTGCACGACGACTGTGATCGTAATTTAATTGGCTAGGACGCCATGTTGTCAGCATTGTAGGCATAGGCGCTTCAACAGGAATTGTCTTAATACCGTTCAAAGCAAAAAGACGTCGTGTACGTGTCATATGATAACGATCGGTAATCAGAATCACTGTCGGCGCTCCTCCTTTTTTTTGTAATAATAATGAACTAAAGCGTGTATTCTCACAGGTATTCATGCTGCGTTGCTCTAATAGATTCGCTTCTACGCCACGCGATGCTAACCATGCTTGCATGTACGGTGCTTCAACACCACTCAACACAATAGGTAAATCCGTTTGCTTCTCAATCTCAAGTGTTTTTTCTAGTCTAGAGCGTGTGTAATCATTAACTACGATATCAATTTTATTATCCCCTAGCGTCAACCCACCACCCAACACAACTATCGCATAAGGTTTATCTTTCTGATTTGATAAAGTTTTATTTTCATTTTGAATCAACGCGATATCTTTATAGATTTGCGGATCTAATGTTTGAACCTCATCTTCTTCTAAGGGATGATATCTAAGGAAAAATTCATATTTTTCCATTAAAGCCAAGCGCTGATTTTTTTCTTCATTAATGGATGAGTTTGTTGAATCAGTTTGGCTTATAGCAACATCACTGGCTAAATCAGGCTGATCAATTGCGAAGACAACATCCTCTTTAGTTTCGTTCTTTGTATTTATATCTGTAAGCAATTCATCTTTAATTTTTTGTTTTAATAACACATAGCGAGTTTGAATTTCAGCAAGCTGTTCAGCCCCTTGATCATTCAATTGTTCTTCAATAAGTTTGAGATAAGCTTGTCTTGCAATCCACAGCCTTGAACCAGGCTCCAAATCCTCCTTATCAGTTAACGCTGCCATTTGCTGGCTCTTGGCCGCAATTTCGTCAACTTTGATAGGGACAAATGCGTGAAGTGATTTCACAACAAGTGCTGAATAAAATGGTGTATACCAGAAAACCATGAGACAGCCCAAAAGTGCGAATATGATCGCCATCATACGCACCGTTGCCACCATCCAATGTTTTCTAGACATACTGTCCTTTTTAAACCAAATGAGATTGAATAGAACCTTTTTGATCGAACAAAACAGGCTCAGGTTCTAATAAAATACCAAACTTATTTAACACATCTTGCTGCACAGAGCGATAGGTTGCCTGCACATCTGTGAGAGATGCATCGGCGTAATTGACTAAAACTAAAGCCTGTCGATCAAACATTCCCACTTTTCCTAATTTTTTTCCTTTCCAGCCTGATTGGTCAATCAACCAACCAGCTGCAACTTTTACAGAACCATCTGCTTGAGGATAGTGTGGAATCATGGGATGAAGCTGTAAAACTTCCTCAAATTTCGTTTTAATTAAAATCGGATTTTTAAAAAAGCTCCCTGCATTTGGATATTCTGCAGGATCTGGGAGTTTACTTTGACGAATTTTGATCACTTGTTGCTGTAAATTATATGGCGTAATGTCATCGCCCATCGCAGCTTTTAAATCTCCATAATTCATTTTGAGTTGTGGCTGTTTAAGTAATTTAAAGATGACCGCAGTAATAACAAACCGCTCAGGCTGATCTTTAAAAATGCTGTGTCGATATGAAAAATGACAATCACTCGCTTGGATTTGAACGATTTCATTTTTAGTACGATCAAAAGCCTCTACAAATTCAATAAATTCACCGACTTCAACGCCATAGGCACCAATGTTCTGAACAGGTGCAGCACCCACCCACCCTGGAATCAATGCGAGATTTTGCAATCCATAGAAACCTTGCTCTGTTGTCCATAGCACGAACTCATGCCAGTGACGTCCAGCACCTACTCGAATTGTTACATTGGTATCATCTTCAGCAAGCAGGACAAGATCATCTAAATGTAATTGAACAACCAAAGCATCTAGATGCTCAGGGAGCAGCATATTACTCCCCCCTGAAAGTATCATCATGTTTAATTGAGCTTGCTCAGCAAATTCAATTGCTTCACGCAAATCTTGAAGAGATCGAACAATACAATAATGAGATGCAACAGCATTTAAATTCAACGTATTGAAAGACTGGAGTTGTATATTGGTTTGAATATCAATCATATTTTTATCTTACTCAACGTTTGACTGCTGCAACATTGGTTTTAAGTAACTAATCCATGCTTTACTGTTCGACTCACATTGATCTAAGACCAACTCAAAGCCATCATCTCCACCATAGTAAGGATCAGGTACTGGTTGATTTAAATATGAAGGATCTTTGGCACTCATGAGCTCTATTTTTGCTCGCAGTTCATGGTTGTGAAATATTTGCGCTGCTTCAACTTGCAGTTTCTGAATATTGACTAGATTTTCATGATCCATCGCCAAGATTAAATCAAATTCCTTAAAGTCTTCAATACGAATCTGTCTCGCACGTAATGAAGATAAATCATATCCTCGTTTCAATGCGTGCTTTTGACTTCTATAATCAGGCGCTTTGTTTGGGTGATAATTACTGGTTCCAGCTGAATCAACTTGAATATTTAATTTTTCTAAATCCGCAAAGTGTTTCATTACCACTTCTGCTGTTGGGGAACGACAAATATTTCCTAAACATACACATAAAATTTTGTATGGCATTTTCGTCGTCATCTTCGCCTCAAAAATACATATACTTTCGCAGTGCATATGTTAAGTTATTTAAGGAGTGAATCCTATAGAACTGTAAAACAATAATCTTATTTAAAGCGCAAAAAGGATGTGTGATGAGCCAATTTCAATTTCAAACTGTCGGGAATATTATTTCTGGTTTAGGGAGTATTCAACAGCTTGGCTCAATTTTAAAACAACATCGATTTAATAAAGTTCTTCTCGTCACAGATCAAGGGTTGATTGATCACCACCTCCACCAACCTATTCTTCACATTTTCAACGCTACTGGGACTGAGTTCAGTATTTTTTCCGATGTCGTTGCAGATCCTCCTGAAGATGTCATCTTAAATGCAGTAGATGAAGCAAAACGTTTACACATTGATGCAGTCATTGGTTTTGGCGGTGGTAGCTCCTTAGACGTGGCAAAAATTATTGCCGTACTTGCACACCCCAATCAAACCCAAACGATTTCTGAGTTATATGGCGTCAATCAAGCTCAATCACCACGATTACCACTCATCTTAGTCCCTACAACTGCAGGTACGGGTTCTGAAGTTACACCAATCTCTATTGTCACTACAGGCAAAACAACAAAAACAGGAATTGTTTCACCCGTTCTGTATGCGGATACTGCCATTTTAGATGCAACTTTTACTCAAGGTCTTCCGGCTCACATCACTGCAGCAACAGGAATTGATGCAATGGTGCATGCAATTGAAGCCTACACCTCAAAACTAAAGAAAAATTTCTATTCTGATTTACTCGCTAAACAAGCATTGGATTTATTGAATCAAAATTTAAAACTTGTTCTAGAGCAACCCCAAAACCTAGAAGCGCGCCAAAAAATGCTCTTAGGTTCTATGTTGGCTGGACAAGCATTTGCAAATGCTCCTGTTGGAGCGGTTCATGCGCTTGCCTATCCTTTGGGCGGGCATTATCACTTATCGCATGGTCATACCAATGCAATCGTGCTTGTTGAAACACTGAAATTCAATGCACCTCAAGCGAAGAAATACTATGCTGAACTGATGCAATGGATTGACCCATATAGCAAAGGCAATACTGATGGCTTATGTGATTTATTTATCGATCATATGGAAAGGCATGTTAGCCAGAGTGGGCTGAGCTTAAAACTCAATGAGCTAGGTGTACAAGAATCAGATTTAGAGATGTTAGCTAATGATGCGATGCAACAAACGCGCCTCTTACAAAACAATCCTAGAGCTCTAAGCTATGCTGATGCTTTAAGCATCTACCAAGCAATTTATCATTAAATGACTCGAAATCTTTAATCAACTTTCTGAATAAAATATGACAACTATTTCAAAAAAAACTAGAGCAGACTATCAATTCTTTTTTCCCATCCAAACCCGTTGGGCTGATAATGACGTGTATGGGCATGTCAATAACGTCACTTATTACAGCTACTTTGACACCGCCGCAAATGCGCTACTTATTCAACACGCACTATTTGACTTTAAAACTTCGCCTATCATTGGACTCGTTGTTGAATCAAAATGTACATATTTTTCTGAACTATCCTACCCCGAAGTGATTGATGTTGCTGTCGCTATCGAAAAGATTGGACGATCTTCAGTGACGTATAGCATTTCAATATTTAAGAAAAATCAATCAGAGCCTGCTGCTCAAGGTTATTTTGTGCATGTATTTGTCGACCGTGACTCTCGTAAAAGTATTGAATTACCAAACTCAATACGCGAAGCCTTAACTACGTTTATGACGAAATCAACTTAAGACTTAAGCTGAATATTATGTAGCTCACCGCCGAAAATTTTTAACAAGTCTTCCACGACGGGTTCTTGATGAATCAATTCTTCAGCACGTCGATATGCCTTTTGCTTACGCTTTTCCTGCAGATCGAAAGGCGTCTCACCGTTTGGTTCGTTGTATTTTACGATTAATTGAGATTTTGAAAATGATTGCTTGAGTGCTGCTTCTAAACTCGGAATGAGTGAGTGCAATAAAGCTTCGTATTTTGCAGGGATATAGAATTCACATGTTCCATCAATTTGACCTTGCATAAGACCTTGTTGTGCTAATTCTTGTACCGCAGGTGTTAATGGACTATTTCTGAACCAATATTCCCACTTTTGAGTATCCCATTCACCTACCAATTCGACAGGCTCAAGCCTTAAAATATCTTGAGGCATTAAACCTTTTAAGCCAGCATCTGCGACAATATTTTTATTCTCATCAAGTAGATCTAGACTTGGGCAATGAGTGCCATTCGATGATCCTTCTTCTTGAACTGACAATTCAGCGCTTTCAGCAGAATGTTCACTTGGCTTAGGCTCTAAAAAGAAAATATTGTCTTGATCAACAATAGAAGATTCAACAGGCTCTGAATTAAAGCTTGCTCCAAATGAAGTCAGCTCAATCTCCCCACTGCCTACCACAGAGTTGGTTAAATTCTCTTGTTTCACTTCAACAGATACAGACTGACCGACATCATCCGCATGATTTAATTCTGTTGAATGCAAGCTTTCAGATTCAGATTTTTCAGGATGAACTGACTCCGTAGGAACAGCCTCATCATCTGATGCCATCATCTGCTGAAATAAGATTAGATCCGTATTTTCCTCATCATTTACATCACGACTACGCTGAATCGAACTCGTATTATTCTCAGGCGAACTGATTTTCGATCCTGCCTCTTGATGATCAGCCGATATAGATTCTGAATTCTCTGTCGAAATCTGATTGAAATTTTCAGCTTCTTTTAAGACATTTGATTGTTCTGGAGGTGCTTGAGTGGTCAGCTGCTCATTATTCGCCATCGGGCGGAATGCCAACAACCTGAGCACACACATTTCAAAGCCTTGCTCTTGAGTCACTGCAATTTGTAATTCAGCACGACCTTTACATGCAATTTGATAATACAATTGTAGATCTTGAGCAGAAATCATGCTCGAAAGCTGCATAATTTTCTGATTAATCTCAGCACTATATTTTAAACTCAAGTCTGGTAAGTATTGGAGTAAAGCCAACTCATGTAAAGTTGAAATGAGTTGATCCAACACCAAAGAAACATCAAGTGCTTGTTGACGGAATTGGAGTAATAAAGCACTGACTTTAGCACGTTGATTTTGATGTATCGCCAAAATAAGGTCGAAAATAATCGTGCGATCAATCAAACCCAGCATTTCTTTCACATCTTGGTGGTGAATCGCACCTTGCCCATATGCAATTGCTTGATCTGTTAGCGACAGTGCATCACGTAAAGAACCTTGTGCTGACTCAGCGATCTGCCAAATCGCATCAGCTTCCGCATTAATTGATTCTTTAGTTAAAATTTGTGTGAGATGTGAAGTGATTTCATCAACCGCCAATGGGCGTAAAGTAAATTGCAAACAACGTGAAATAACCGTAATTGGAAGTTTTTGAGGATCTGTCGTCGCAAATAAAAATTTGACATGTTCAGGCGGTTCTTCAAGTGTCTTGAGTAAAGCATTGAAAGAATGTGTGGACAGCATGTGTACTTCATCAATGAGATACACTTTAAAACGACCTTGCGTTGGTGCATAAGGTACGTTATCCAATAATTCTCGTGTATCCTCAACTTTGGTTCGGGATGCTGCGTCAATTTCAATTAAGTCTATAAATCGACCTTCATTGACTGCGGTACACGTTGGGCATACTTCACACGGTGTAGATGTTACACCTGTTTCACAGTTCAGACATTTAGCAAGAATCCTTGCAATCGTTGTTTTACCAACGCCACGCGTCCCAGTAAAAAGATAAGCATGATGCAGTCGACCACGCTCTAAAGCACTGGTTAATGCACGCGACACATGGTTTTGACCAACCAATTCTAAAAAATTACGTGGACGATATTTACGCGCAAGAACCTGATACATGAATGCTCCCTAATTACAGGACTAAGCATACTGTTTTTTTTGGCAAGAGTGAATGCGTTACAGATCATTCATACATTCAAAAAACAATTTAAACCCAACTCTTTTTTCTTGGGAAAATTTAACCTGTTAAATTCAAACTAAAATCATCAAAATTTTCGTATTCCTCACCAGTCCCATCGATACGAATTTCTAGCATTTTGTTGACCAAATCGACAAGAATGATATTTCTGGTTGGAACACCGTTTAATTGAATCAAAGACTTCTCAGTATTAATGAATTTGAACTGACCTTTGATTTCTTCTGCTTGGTTATGACCGCTTAGACTTAATCGTGACAACACATACGTTTGGTCTGCGTTAAGTTGTAAATCAACAGCCATACCAGGACAATCATCACAACGCGAAAAACACCCCATACATGGCGTAGTACCTTGATATAAACCAATATATTGAGGTGTTACTTGATTTTTTATTGAATCATTCTGTTTCAAGAGTTGATTTGATTGCGTGGACTGATCGCAAGAAGCCATATGAATCGACGATATCAAAACGAATGGGATGACAGTACTACGGCGCATAATCACAAATCAATTTTAACAATTTTGTGAAAATTACCATATCTCAAGTCTGCATATGAATCAATGCGTATGTTGGTGCACGTGAACCCCATCATCATGTAAAACTTGATCAGGGTAAGCGAGTCCAATCCCTTTAATTACTTCAGCAAAATATGACCCTTTATCTGTATAAACTTTAATAATTGCATATTGATCTTCAATACTTTGAGTAATCGTAAAATAGTTTAGATCAGCAGGATAATCCTCAAATTGCCCCTTATATCTCACAATTCCATCCTCAACTTGTTCAATCTCAGTAATTTCGGCCACACGATTGATACCAAATTGCAAAAGTTTCAAGGGAAATTTACTGCCCTCTTTCATGCTCGCCACTTGATCAGGGCTAAACTTAAATAAATAACCCGTGTCAGCCCGATGCTGAAAACTTTCTGGAAGAATCATATGCCGTTCAACATTTTGTTCTAGTACAGGCATAAGCTCAGGCATCAAATGAGAACTCGATGACTCATTCTTATTTTTAAGGCGTTCGTCATGAGCATAAACATTTTGACCCAGTTCATTTTCAACTTGATGCTGCTGTAAGCTTGCAGATGGTTTGTCTTTTTCGGGTTTTAGATATAACGTAAATGTAGCAGTCACAAAAACTGCTACACCCAATAAAATATAAATTACTTTCATATATTATTTGAATAGCGACACTGCTTTAGCATTTTTATTAATCATAGTGACAGCATCACGATCATTCGTACCCCCTAATTGGTATCCATACTTTGGATGGAATAAATCTGGGCTTGAGAAATAAGAGATACTATTACCTCCCATAATCGTACTACCCAAAGGATGCTCCAAACCACGTGCTGGCCCAGCGGTATCATGATGATTAACCCCCATATTATGACCGAATTCATGTCGTAAAACCGTGATTCCACAGTTAATACTTCCACTACCGACCATATAATTGGAGTTAGGGTTTACAAGTAAGTACGCTAAACCACAGCCCTCTTCATCACCTTCATAATATATAGCATCAGCTTTTAAGCGATTACGCTCATTCTGAATAACTTTGTCCACACGACCAATATCAAGGACATTGTTTAATGTTTTAGAACCTGGTGTTTTATATTGCAGATAACCAACGTTGCGTAGATAAAACTTGGCATTTGAATTCTCTGCAGACACATTGGTTAGGTCAAAGCCTTCAATCAATCTAATTTTCGCTGCATTTGCACCTAATTTCTCTGTAACAGCAGGACTACTCACCAAAAGCATGTCAATCGTTGAACTATCAGCTTGCCATCCTTGAGATGTATAGACAAAACGTTGTGTTTCACCAGTTTGAATCGTTTGTCGTAAATTATTGGATGCCTGAATTGTGCTGCTCCACGCCGCTCCAGAACTTATGATTATCTTGTCATTGATTTGAGCACGATCAGGTAAATTAATTACTGATTGCCAATTTCCATTTGCCAACTTAACACGTGTCACTGGTTGTTTAGGATCAGGAACTTTTTTATTATTTAAATCTTTCGCTTGTATCACACGTTCTGGTGCAGAAACTAAAATCCACTTCGCTAATTCTTTTACAAACATAAATTCATATCGATCACCTCTATTTAGTTTTAAAGTTGCTGAGGTATTGATATTCTGATTTGAAATAGTAGCTTCCCATGTTGCAGTCGACTTCACGATCACACGATCACGGTCATATGCTGAACTTGGTAACGTGAATTGTGACACCCAGTTTCCATCACCAAAAATAATTTCAGTTAAAGGGCTATCGGTTTTATTTAACTGAGTACCCACTGAACTAACATTTATTTGCCTCGGCTTGATATATTCAGGAACCCATTTTTTTAGTTTTTGATTAAATACAAACCAATAGCGATCTCCTTTTTTTAAATTAAAATTACTCGAAAAAAGAAGATTTGTTGTATCAATTGATGAATCCCAGCCTGCATCAGATTCAATCAACATTACCGTATTGTTAGTTACATCGCTCGGCAATACTATTTTCTTTGCCCAAGCGCCATCTTTTAGATGAACTCGCTGTATTATTTGTTGATTAGATATAATATTTTGTACACTTGAATTATCGACAATGGCACTAGGTGTACTGTTGATTCGCCATTTTTTTAAAGATTCACTATAAATAAAGTCGAATGTGTTTCCTCTATTGATTTGAATTGATTCAAGTGGAATATCTATATTGGAAGTATCTAGATATGCCGTATATCCCGCCGATGAAGAAATTCTAATCTTGTCATTATTTTTTGGATTGTTTGGCAGATAGATTTGCTTCGTCCAATTTCCATCACCTAATTTAAATTCTAATTCAGCATAACCGCTCGGAATCTGACCGCTTTGCTGATTTTGGTTTGGTGTAAGTACTGTACTTGCCACAATACCACTCATCAAACAACCCATTAGTAAAAAGGTAATTTTTTTATTCATCATGTCACTATTTGTTTATTTTAGTTAAAGTTAGTGTACATTATAAATACAAACTCCCCTTTTTAAATGTTAAAACCATCCCTTTTTACCATTATTAATGTGATCCACACATCTCAATGCCTCTTGCGATAAACTCCACAAACGATAATCCCCTGTAATTGACCCAACAGGATAATTATGGGTATAGGCAAAACTTAATTTTCTTTCAGGATCACACCAAGCTCCTGATCCGTTGTAGCCCATATGACCAAAACCATTTTTTGCACTTTTACCGAGCGTGATAACTCTGTGATAACCCAAACGCCAATGCATAGGTATTGGCATCACCTTGTCTCGATCATAACTTTGAATTTGCGAAAGTTGTTTGAATACAAGTGGCTTGATAAATTGTCTTGATTCGAACTGACCATAGTGCGCCATCATGGCATAGATTTTCGCTAAACTTCTGGCTGTAAATACACCGTTAGCAGCAGGAATGGGTTGAGTCAGAACACGATCATCAAAAAAGCTAAAACCCTTCATTCCCTTTGGAATCATTGCATCTATAAAATCATCAGGATTTTGACCAGAATATTGAATGATACGATCCGAAAATGAAACTTTCTGTTTTTTCTTCTTTTGTTGTGCAACTTGAGTAGTTGATGACTTTCTTTCAATATTTGTTTTTTCTAGAGGTTTGGCTATTCTTGAAAGTTGATCCTGAGGGACACCAAAATAGGCACCATCTAATTGAAGTGGTTCTACTAAATATTGATTCATCAGCTCAGAAAGATTTTGCTGAGTCGCTTTTTCAATCAGCCCTCCTAATAACCAGCCATACGTAAGTGCTTGATATGCATAATTTGAATTGGGTTTAAAACGTGGTGTCGCGCTAGCCATCACATTGAGCATGTGATCCCAGTCTGCCATTTCAGATGCTTGAGCAATGACATTTCTAACATCATATAAACCACTACGGTGACTCAATACGTCAGCCAAAGTAATATTAGATTTTCCATGTTCAGCAAATTCTGGCCAATAATCAGCTATGGGTTGACGATAGTCTAATTTCCCTTCACTCACTAGAATATGCGACAAAGTCGCTAAGATCCCTTTTCCGGTGGAATAGCACATCGCCATCGTGTCTTCTGACCACTCTTCACTCGAAGACTTTTTTCCAACATAAATATCAACCACTTTTTCTTGACCATAATATACAGCCAATGATGCACCACCTTGTTCAGTACGAGAGTCTTGTAAACGACTAAATAAATGTGCCAAATCTGCAAACTGATGGTGAACGATACCCTTATAATTATGTGTGTCAGCGTAAATTAAATCTTTTAGAATTTTCATCTTCTATCCTTGATTTATAGTTATAAAAAAGCCTAACAAACATGTTAGGCCTAGAGCATCTATTAAAGTGGTTTCACAACACCAGAAACATGAGGTTTTTGTGATTTTGCATTACGAACTAACAAATATGTCGCTTGATCTCGCTCACCCGTTAAAAATTCAACCTCAGATGGTAAAAACATAGGCAACTTAAAATAAACATCAGCATCATAAGCATCCGGTAAACTAATACTTGCTAATGCTTTAGCTTTACTCCACATGCCATGCGCAATCGCTTGTTTAAAACCAAATGCTTTCGCTGTAACTGCATGAATATGAATGAGGTTAAAATCACCTGAAACGAGCGCATAGCGACGCCCCGTGTTTTCAGCGACTTTCCAATTACCCTGTGATTTAAATTCAGGCAACTGATCTTCTTTCGCCTTTGAAGCGGATGAAGTATTTGTTTTTTGACGAGAAAGATAGGTCGTTAAACCTTCCATCACTACATCATTTCCTACTTTTGCAGTCGTAATGAAGTCAAATTGCAAACCTTTGTCATGTGGTTTTAACTCACCAAATTTGCATGATAGCGTGATAGTTTCATTCACTCCAATTTTGCGATACTGCTTAACTTGATTACGAATATGAACCAAACCCAGCAAAGCAAATGGGAAAGGTTCTTGTGTCATCATTTGCATCTGCAAACTCTGAGAAATGACTGCCAAGTAAGTCGATGGTACATATCCATTATTCTTATAACCACAAATTTCGTTATAAGATTTTAAATGGTCATGATCAACACGATATTCATCAACGATGTAATCCACTTGTGGAAGTGTCTTTTCGCCTTTCGGTTTTTTAAAAATTAAACCTTTAATGACTTTAGGATAAGCTAAATAAGCTTTTGGCAATTGACTAAAGTGACGTGTTTTCATGTTAAAAATTCCCATTTATCTTTATAAAAAATTTACAGTTTGCAGCTCAACAAAACGATCATAACAAATCATACGAGCAATAAAGAGAGCAATGCCTGAACATTACTCTCTTTCATTTAACAATCTATGACCACTAAAGCTTAAGCACCTAATAAACTTTGACCGCACACACGTACAATGTTTCCATTCAGCCCCGTTGAAGCAGATGAAGCAAATAATGCGATTGTTTCAGCCACATCAACTGGTTGACCACCTTGACTCATCGAATTCATACGGCGACCCGCTTCACGAATTGCGAATGGAATCGCTGCTGTCATTTGAGTTTCAATAAATCCAGGAGCAACAGCATTAATCGTTACACCATTTTTCAAAATTGGTGCTGTAAATTTCACTAAACCAATCACACCAGCTTTAGAAGCTGCGTAGTTCGTTTGACCGAGGTTACCCGCAATACCTGAAATCGAAGATACGCAAACGATGCGACCATTTTCATTGATGCCTTCATTAGACAACAAATATTCATTCACACGCTCAATCGCAGATAAGTTAATGTTAATCACAAGATCCCAAAGCTCTGGCTTCATATTAGCAAGCGTTTTATCACGTGTAATACCGGCATTATGGACAATCACATCTAGCCCGCCTTGAGCAGCCGCTGCAGCTTTGATTTTTTCTCCAGCATCTGGTGCAGTGATATCAATCGCTAAAGTCGATCCACCAATTTCACTCGCAACACGATCAAGATCTGCTTGTTGTTGTGGTACATCTAAGCAAATGACATGAGCACCATCACGCGACAAAACATGCGCAATCGCTTCACCAATACCACGACTTGCACCTGTGACCACTGCAGTTTTGCCCGCAAGTGGTTTAGTCCAATCAACATCAACAACATTTGCTTTTGAAACACGAATGACTTGACCTGATACATACGCTGAGCGCGGAGAAAGTACAAAACGAAGTGTAGATTCAAGATTTAAAGCAGCATCTTGATCTACATAAACCAATTGTGCAGCAATACCTTTCTTAAATTCTTTACCTACAGATTTCACGAAACCTTCTAATGCACGTTGAGCAATCGCTTGTTTCACTGTAGGTGCTGATTCTGGTGTCAAGCCAACGACGACTACACGACCTGAAGTTTGAATTTGGCGAGCAATTGGATTAAAGAATTTATACAATTCAATTAACTGTTCAGAGTCCTGAATACCCGAAGCATCAAACACAACTGCTTTGAATTTCGACTCTTTATCGCCTTCATTAAACGCACCTAAGTTCAACCCTACTTTAGCTGCAGCTTGTTGTAACTCAGCATTGTTTCCCGCATAGCTGTTGGCATGAATATTACTCAGAACTTGCGCAATTTCACCATTAAAAAGACTTTTAGACGCAGAACCGAATAAAACAGCGCCTTGAACAACAGGCGTTGCTGATTCAAAGCGATCTAAGTGAATTGGAGATGGTAAACCTAAATTTTTGATGACAAATTTACCAATTGGAGATTTTGCAAAAGCTTGATATTGGTCAGTCATGAATATGATCTCTCGATAGAATAATTTTTTGAAGGATCTATGATGTAGATGAAGTTCAGTTCAAACTCTGATACTTAGTAAATTAATCGATCCCTGCGTTTCAGTTAAATAATACTTGAGTTACTCTATGTATGTCTTGACCTGAAAGCATTGCTAAATGTCATTTTAGTCAATACGACCTCTTAGCGATTATGCTAATGTAGCACTCAAGAATATCCCAAATATGCTTGGAAAAGCCTTATGAGCAAAACAACTCAAGAAAATCCAACAACTGAGAATTCTGCGAAAGCGACTGTGTCAAATACATCAAAAGCTCGTTCAAATGCGAGTAGTGGTAATGCAAACAGTGCCAACAACGCAAATACTCCAAAAGCGACTCGCCCTCGTACGTCGACGACTCGCAAAAAAACAGCAGCAACAAATAAAACTAAAGCTGAAAATCAAACTTCAGCAACTACGACTCAATCTTCCGCTGAACAGGAAAAAACTATGACTCAAAATACTGTACGCCGTGTTGCAATTATCGGTGGTAATCGTATTCCTTTCGCACGTTCTAATGGTGCTTATTTCACAGCCACAAATACGGATATGCTTACAGCAGCATTGAATGGTCTAGTTGAGCGTTTTAATCTTCAAGGTCAACGTCTGGGTGAAGTCGTTGCTGGTGCTGTACTAAAACACAGCCGTGATTTCAATATGACGCGTGAATGTGTGTTAAGCACAGAGCTTGCACCTGAGACTCCAGCTTACGATATCCAACAAGCTTGTGGTACTGGGCTTCAAGCTGCTTTCCTCGTAGCGAACAAAATTGCATTAGGTCAAATTGAGGTGGGTATTGCAGGTGGAGTAGATACCACTTCAGATGCTCCTATCGCATTTGGTGATGGATTACGTAAAGCCCTCTTAGAACTCAACGTTGCAAAAACAGGTAAAGATCGTCTTAAAGCGTTAACTAAAATTAACGTAAAAGATTTGCTAGATGCTCCTAAAAATGGTGAACCTCGTACTGGCTTATCTATGGGCGATCACCAAGCGATCACAACACTTGAGTGGGGCATTTCTCGTGAAGCTCAAGATGAACTTGCTGCATCGTCTCATCAGAAAATGGCTGCAGCTTATGAAGCAGGATTCTTTGACGATTTAATGACGCCATTCCTTGGCCTTGAGCGCGACAACAACTTACGTCCTGATTCAACTGTAGAAAAGCTTGCAAAACTTAAGCCAGCGTTTGGTAAAGGTGATGCTCGTACAATGACTGCTGGTAACTCTACTCCACTTACCGATGGTGCTTCTTGTGTATTATTAGCATCAGAAGAATGGGCTAAAGCAAATGGTCACGAAATTTTAGCGTATTTAAGTTTCTCTGAAACTGCTGCTGTAGATTTCATTGGTAAAAAAGAAGGTTTGTTAATGGCTCCTGCTTACGCAGTTCCACGTATGCTCGAGCGTGCTAATTTAAAACTTCAAGATTTTGACTACTATGAAATTCATGAAGCATTTGCATCTCAAGTTCTTTCTACATTAAAAGCTTGGGAAGATCCTAAATTCTGTAAAGAACGTCTAGGCTTAGATGCGCCTTTAGGTTCAATTGATCGTGCGAAGTTAAACGTTAAAGGCTCTTCGTTGGCTGCAGGTCACCCATTTGCCGCAACAGGTGGACGTATTATCGCAACTGCTGCAAAAATTTTAAATGAAAAAGGTTCAGGTCGTGTACTAGTGTCGATCTGTGCTGCAGGTGGTCAAGGTGTAACGGCAATTATTGAAAAATAATTCGATGTTCCTAACAAATAAGCCCCTCGATTGAGGGGCTTATTTGTTATAAATTTTAATGATTTAAAGTCTCAGGCGCATAACCCAGTTTAGCCTCGATCCCATCATAGAACCATTGAAATATAAACGTATACACCAGAATACTAAGCGTCAAAGCTAAGTCGACGATAAAAGCTTGTATGAGCGTCATATCCATCATATATGCTACAATTGGAATGGTCACTAACATCAAGCCACCTTCAAATCCTAGCGCATGCAATATACGAACTTTTACACTACGCTTCCACTGATTGCGCGCTTCAATTTTTTCAAAATAATGATTGAAAATCATATTCCAGATCACTGAAAGTACGGCCATAATCACACCTAATGAACCAGCAATCTCCAGGGGAACTTCAAAAATAAAACTCAAAGAAATTGCGATGATCACCAATAGAATGATTTCATAGCTTATTGCGTGAATAATTCTTCTATTTGAAAAAAACATGCGTTCACTCATCAACATTGTTATTCATGAGCGCATTTTATTTTCATAATATTGAATGATCGAGTTAGAATCTATCAAATTTTTTGAAAGAATAAACATGAATATTAATCAAGAACAATTGGTCGTTTTTAAAACTGTGATGGAAACAGGTTCTTTTTCCGCAGCCGCACGTCAGTTAGGCAAGGTCCCCTCTGCTGTCAGTATGGCGATTTCCAATTTAGAGATTGATCTGAATCTTCAACTGTTTGAAAGAGTAGGACGTGAACCACAGCCAACACTTCAAGCCAAAGTTTTGTATGAACGTACTAATCATTTATTGATTGAAATGAATCAATGGAAACAACATGCATTTGGTTTGAGTAGCGGTATCGAAACCGAATTAAATATTGTGGTGGTATCTGAGTTACTGCATAGTAGATGGACTGATTATATTGTTTTATTAGAACAACAATTTCCTCAACTACAAATCAATATATTCAGCGCACCACAAGAAGATGCTCAACAAATGATTTTAACGGGTAAAGCACATTTAGCATTGATGTTTGAGCGTGAACATATTGAGGCGAATGAACAATTCGTGGAATTAATGAAAGAAAGTTTAATTCCAGTTGCATCTGTTCATCATCCGCTGTGCCAAAATCAAAAAGTGAGCTATGAAGAAATTTTTCAAAGTCGTCAGATTGTAGTCGCTAGTCGCGATCGGAACATTAAGCCTGAATTACTCTTCTCCAAAGATGCATGGCGTACAGACAATCACCATTCAGCATGTAGATTAATTTCACAAGGACTTGGATGGGGAGTTTTACCCACTGAAATGCTTATCGAACAACCAACATTAAAGAAAAAACTTAAAGTTCTACGATTTTCAGATTTCACTCCAAAATTTGATTATTTTATCGATCTGGTTTGGAGTAAAGAGCAACCATTGGGCAAAGCTGCTCAATTTTTAATTCATCACATCAGAAATAAAAGAAAAATGTAGGAAAATAACTTGATTTAAAACTTTTGTAGCATGTTTCAAAATAATCATGTGTTATAAAGATGGTATAAGTAATGAAACAAAGAATTAGATCGCAATGACTGAAACAGCTTTATCTCAATTAAAAAACTTCACTACAATTGTTGCAGACACAGGTGACTTAAACGCTATAAAAAAATTTAAGCCATTGGATGCTACCACTAACCCTTCACTCATCACGGCAGCAGCTTCATTCCCTGAAAACAAAGAACTGATTGAAGCTGCATTTGATCAAGCAAAGTCAGAGGGTTATCAGTCAGATGAGTTAATCGATAGAACAATTGATATCCTGACTGTCAAATTAGGTGTGGAAATTCTAAAAGTAGTTGAAGGTCGAGTATCAACAGAAGTTGATGCAGCACTTTCATACGATACAGCCGCGACAATTGCTAAAGCTAAAGAATTACTCGCTCTCTATGCGACTTATGGTGTTGATCAAAACCGAATTTTAATTAAAATCGCCTCAACATGGGAAGGTATTCAAGCTGCTAAGGTTCTTGAAGCAGAAGGCATTCATTGCAACTTAACTTTGTTGTTTGGCTTACATCAAGCAAAAGCATGTGCGGATGCTCAGGTCACATTAATTTCACCATTTGTAGGTCGTATTCTCGATTGGTATAAAAAAGCTGAAAATGTGGATCACTATCCAATTGAACAAGATCCTGGTGTGCAATCCGTTAAACAAATTTACGAGTTCTACAAACAAAATCAGGTGAAAACTGAAGTTATGGGCGCAAGCTTTCGTAGCATAGAACAGGTTCTCGGACTTGCTGGATGCGACCTCTTAACTGTATCACCGAATTTACTTGACGAATTGGCTCAAGATCATCGCCAAGTTGAAGTTCAGTTAAATGCAAATGCACACAGCTCAAATATCGAATCACTTAGTCCAATCACTGAAATAGATTTTAAAGCGCAAATTCAGAAAGATCTTATGGCATCGCAATTATTGCAAGGCGGTATAGATGGCTTTATTAAGGCAAGAGATCAACTCAGCTCTCTGTTAAAACAATCATTTGGCATAGATGCTGATATAAAAGCTTAATTGCACCTATCCATCATTCTTTCAATCGAGCTCTTAGGAGCTCGATTATTTTTTAAGAGATAAATGAGTGTTTGGTATAACTGATCTTCCAACCTATTTAATAGGTACATTACTTATTATTTTATTACCTGGACCTAACTCGCTCTATGTCATGTCTATTGCGACTCGCTTTGGCATAAAAGTGGGCTATCAAGGTGCTTTCGGTATTTTGTGTGGAGATAGCATCCTTATTTTGCTAACTGTCTTAGGTGCCGCAACATTATTGCATCAATTTCCCTGGATTTTTTTCGCCCTAAAAATTATTGGTGCTTTATATCTTAGTTATTTAGGTATCCGTTTAATATATGCAGCCTATTTAACTTGGAAACGTCCAAGTAAAGATCAAGCTAAAGTTTCTATTGTACAAAAACAAGAAAAATTTCATCCTTTTCGTACCGCATTACTCATTAGTCTGATTAACCCAAAGGCAATACTGTTCTTTTTATCGTTTTTTGTTCAATTTGTAGATCCAGCTTATCCTTATCCAGCCCAAAGCTTTTTAATGCTTGCTGTAATTTTACAATTAATGAGTATAGGCTACTTAAGTATGTTGATCTTTACAGGTATCAAAATTTCAAATTACTTCAACACGCATTATAAATTAGCAGCTGCTTCTGTTGCCGCTATTGGTATTTTATTTGGATTGTTTGGGATCAAACTTGCGACATCAACAATGTAATCTCAACTTCACAGAATCATTAGGGAAATAATATAAAAATGCTCATAGACGTGATAACAAGAATAAAAAAAGATTTAAGTCTACCTGCTGTTTTCGCTGGCTTTATTACATTTTTAATTGGCATTAGCGTTTCATCTGTACTGGTTATTCAAGCAGGACAAGTATTAGGTGCAAATCAAGCACAGATTAGCTCATGGTTTTGGGCACTGGGTTTGAGTATAGGATTATCAGGACTGATCTTAAGCTGGAAGTTTAAATATCCAGTTGCAACATCATGGTCAACAGCAGGACTAGCACTGATTATCGCTACAGGCTCAGGATACAATTTGAATGAGGCGATAGGCGCATTTTTAATATGCGGAATTATGACTGCTGTATTGGGCTTTTTTGGAATATTTCAAAGAATTCTTGAATTTTTACCGCAATCTCTTACAAGCGCCATGTTAGCTGGAGTGTTATTAAAATTTGGCATTTCATTATTTACGGTCATGCAAGACCAATTGATCTATGTTTTAATCTTGATCAGTACATATTTTATAAGTAAAAAAGCATTACCCCGTCACTCCATTGTCATTACATTGTTAGCTTGCATTATCGCCACACCTTTTTTCTTTGAATATACAGCAACCAAAATTCACTACGGAATGACGTATCCAGTATGGATTCAGCCTGAATTTCACTGGTCAAGTATTCTGGGTTTAGCTATTCCCCTCTTGATCATCAATATGGCTTCACAATATTTACCTGGTTTAGCAATGATCAGATCCTATGGTTACAAACCTCATGTCAACCAATTAGTAAGTTGGACAGGAATTGCTCAAGCAATATTCGCTCCGTTCGGGGCATTTTCAACCAATATCGCAGCAATTAGTGCAGCTGTGAGCCTTGATGAACAAGTTCATCAAGACCCTGCTAAACGCTATATTGCAGGTATGGCTTGTGGAGTGTTCTATATTTTTATGGGCATTTTTGCAGCGACACTAACGGGATTATTACTGTCATTCCCTAGAGAAATGATCACCACTTTGGCGGCGATCGCACTTTTTGCAACGATTGGACATAACATCAGTATCGCATTTAAAGAAGATTTAGATCGTGATGCTGCTTTAATCACTTTTTTAATGTCTGCATCTGGAGTTCAGTTTTTGGGCATTGGATCTGCTTTTTGGGGATTGGTTATTGGATTTATTATTTATCATTTGATGCGTATACAAATTAAAAAGCCTATTTAAAAAAATAGGCTTTTGGGAATTAAATCACAGGATATTCACCCGTACCTTCAGGCCAAGGTGTCAATAATTCATATCCTTCATCAGTCACAGCAACCATATGTTCCCATTGTGCAGACCAAGATTTATCTGCTGTAACTACTGTCCATCCGTCTTTTAATTCTTTAACTTTGGCTTTGCCTGCATTCACCATAGGCTCAATGGTAAACACCATTCCTTTTCTTAATACTAATCCCTGACCAGGCTGTCCGTAATGCAATACATTCGGTTGCTCATGGTAGGTTTTTCCAATACCGTGACCACAATATTCACGTACAATCGTAAAACCTTCGCGTTGCGCAACTTGTTGAATAGCATGACCCACGTCACCTAGTGTCGCGCCAGGTTTAACCGTTTTAATACCTGCAAGCATCGCTTCATAAGTCGTATCGACTAATTTTTTTGCTTCAGGTTTAATTGTACCTACATAGTACATTCGACTGGTATCACCAAAATAACCATCCTTGATGATTGCAACATCAATATTAATGATGTCTCCATCCTCTAAGATAATATTGGAAGCAGGGATACCATGACATACAACTTCATTTTTCGAAATACAGGTTGTTTTTGTATATCCGTAATAACCCACATTTGCTGGCGTCACCTTGAGTGTATTGACGATGTAATCATTACAGATATCATCAAGATACTCAGTACTCACACCTGGCTTCACATAATCACCAATCATTGCAAGCACTTGTGCCGCAAGCCGACCCGATATTCTTAGTTTTTCAATATCTTGTTCAGTTTTAATGGTGACAGCTATTGCCTTCATGATGAACCCCTTTTTAATTCAGGATTCATTATAGGACTTTCATTTGTCGATCACAAACGCTATAGACTATCTGTAACTTAATCATTTTCGACTATTATTTAACCATTCAGTACATTATTTTATTTTGCGAATCAAGATCTATGCTCTGCTTAATTTCAATTCAATAAATAAATTTATTTTATTAGTTTTATAAATACATAGACTTAATTTAACTCATAATTTCCCATCCAATAAAATTATTCGCTTCTTGCTTTTTTACTATTCCATTCGATGGATGACCGCCCTCCCTATTTACTGACATTTGCTCTAAAATCGCTTTCTTTTTTCTTGAACCGATCTCCCTTATGACCAATTTGCGTACACGGGACATTATTGCCTTAGGTTTTATGACCTTTGCACTATTTATCGGTGCAGGCAATATTATCTTCCCACCTATTGTTGCTCAACAAGCGGGTGAACATGTTTGGTTAGCTGCTTTTGGCTTCTTAATTACTGCTGTTGGCCTTCCTGTTATCACGATCATTGCGCTATCGCGTGTTGAAGGCTCTATTCAACTTTTAAGCTCTCCACTGGGTACGATTGCAAGTTTAATCTTAACCGTAGCATGCTATCTTGCTGTTGGACCACTTTTCGCGACACCTCGGACAGCTACAGTTTCTTTTGAAATTGGTTTTTCGAGTTATTTTGGAACGTCTTCATCGACCTTGTTGATCTACAGTGCAATTTATTTTGCATTTGTAACGTTAATCTCACTTTATCCGAATAAAATTTTGGATACTGTCGGCTATGTTTTATCTCCACTCAAAATTCTCTCTTTGATCATTTTAGGTGGTAGTGCCTTTTTAGTTTCTGCAGATTATATCCCTGCACCTATTGGAAACTATATCAATAGTCCTGTTTCAGAAGGATTTGTTAATGGTTATTTAACCATGGACACTTTAGGAGCTTTAGTATTTGGTATTGTCATTATTAATGCGATACGTTCACGTGGTGTAAATGATCAAAAGTTAATTACCAAATATGCAGTGATCGCAAGTTTAATTTCAGGTATTGGCCTTACACTGGTTTACATTAGCCTATTTAAACTTGGACTGAGTAGTCACGAGGCTGCACCTAACGCTGCAAATGGTGCCATTATTCTCCATGGCTATGTTCAGCATGCCTTTGGTGACTTTGGCTCATATTTTCTAGGGGCGATGATTTTTATCGCATGCATGGTTACGGCAATTGGTTTGACTTGTGCATGTGCAGAATATTTCTCACAAATCACGAAGATTACTTACAAAAAATGGGTTTTCATTCTTGTTGGTTTCTCATTTGTCATTTCCAACTTAGGTTTAACCAAGTTAATCGCCTTCTCTGTACCTGTATTGAGTGCAATCTACCCACCAGCGATTGTGGTGATCATGATGGGATTTATGTGGAAGTTCTTTAATTCCGCTCCACGCGTCATTGCGCCTGTTACAGCGGTTGCTTTCATATTCGGTATTATTGATGGACTTAAGGTTGCAGAATTAGATCATTTCTTGCCAGCATTTATGAACAATCTACCATTGGCTGAACAAAATTTAGCATGGTTGATTCCTTCTTTAGTTGTATTTGTCATTGTCTACATACTGGATAGACTGAAGAAGTAAATTCAGGTGATTTATCAATAAATATTGTTTTACCCAAGCCGTATTTGTTCTGTAATCAATAATTGTCTCGTTTATCCAACAGACTATTATTGCTTACCCACCTTAACTTTGACCTCATCAGTCAGATTTGGAATGACTTTTGCTACTATTTATTTGTTTTGCAAGATGCTAAAAAGTAAATAGATTAAAGAATTACAAGAAACTCTATTCATCTCATCACGATTTATCGAAATAATTCTAGCACTTAGCTCACGTAGTATCTTAATTTCAAATATTTCGACTTTTGTCATATTAATGTCATAATTTATTTACATAATAGAGTGTTAAAAACTTGCTTTATTCTTCAATCCCCTGTACAAGTATGTAAACAAAGTCGACTAAATCATTCAGATTTGTCATGAATTATCAGGAGGGATGGAGATGTTATCATTACATTTCAACAAGCAAGTCTTCATTAATACTCTTAAAGCGAACAACAATGCTGTCGTTTTTTTAAGCACAATGTTTGCTCTCATGCTGACACTTGTTGTGCAAGGTACAATTCAAGGCACGTTGAAGCTTGAATATTTTGCTTATGCACTTGCTGCGACGCTAGCATTTTACGTGTGGGCCTTTATTGACACGAAATATCGTACTCAAAAGCTTTCTGATCAAGAAGCACATTTAGACTAAGAGATGGATGCCAAAGCATCCATCTTAAAGTCAATGTCATCATTTAAAGCACTCTATCAAAATAACAAGTTTTTCAATTCTGCTCTACTTATTAGAATAACCCAACATATAAACCATAAAGCAAACCTAAGGTCGCCCCAACCTCACCTACAACCAATAGTACCATCGCACCTCTCATGAGCAATTTTGGTAATTCAATACGCCCTAATTGATGTGGTTCTTTGAACTGATTTGTCGTATCTTTCAATAAGCCATGCAAAATATAACTTAAAATTGAAAATGCAAAAAAGAAAATATTAATCAAAATAAAGAGCAAATTTGTCGATTCATTCAACGCTGAAAAATATGCCATAACCGCTAGAATTAACGTTGCAGGTGCATATAGCAAACTACTCCTATGCGCAATATCAACATAATAATGTGCTCGAGCTTGTTTAGATAAGCTGATTTGCACATACTTCCATACACCAGTAAGCATACCGGTCAATAAAAAAATACCACTAAAAAAAATAGCAAGTCTTACCGATAATTCCATTTGATCGATCATGATCTGACATTCCTTCGCTATAAAACAGATTACAATATGTTTAGCATCTTATCTCATATTTCATACTACGACTTCGCTAACTCCATACCTTATATAGAAATTTAAGCAAAAAAAAGCTCCAATAAGGAGCTTTTTTATTAGAGTTTAAAGCGTGATTTTAACGGTTTTAATTCGATTATCTTCCATTTCTAGAATTTCGAAATTAACCCCTTGGTGTTCAATCAACATACCAACGTCAACCGCCCCACTCGTTTTATCTAAAATCAGTCCTGCAACACTAAAGTAACCTGAGTCTTCTTGCACCAGATCTAAATCTAATATATCGAGCGCCAGCTCTAATTGATATAAATCTAACATACCAGACGCCTTCCAAGTGGTATCATCGATTTTAACCAATTCAAGCTGTTCATCAGCATCTGGGAATTCACCAGCAATTGCTTCAAAAACATCTAATGGTGAGATTAAGCCTTGAATATTGCCATATTCATTTGTAACAAGTACCAATGAACCTTTAGAAGTTCTTAATGTATTAATTGCATCAATCACTTTCATTTTTTCATAAATGAAAATAGGACGGACACGTTTCATCAAATCTTTTAGTTGATCTGGATCATCTAATGCATCAATCAATTCTTTTGCACGTACAATCGTGATGACTTTATCCAATTGTCCACGACAAACTGGGAAAAGACTATGAGGTACAGCTAATACCTGTTCACGAATTGCTTCAGCATCGTCCTCAATATTAACCCAAGAAATTTGATTTCGAGGTGTCATAATTGAAGCAACTGAACGTTCAGCAAGTGATAGCACACCACCAACCATATAACGCTCTTCATCACCAAAAGCTTGTTGAATTTCTTCAACTTCTTTGGATGTTGCAATATCGGCATCCAATTTACTGCCCATCAATTTCAAAATTGAATCTGCAGTTCGATGACGTAACGGGATCTTCGCTTGATTTTTTTCAAGATTACGATTCGAAAATTGATTGAATGCTTCAATTAGAATTGCAACACCAATACCTGAATAAATATAACCTTTAGGGATATGGAATCCAAAACCTTCAGCGATTAGACTTACACCGATCAATAACAAGAAACTTAAACAAAGGATAACCACCGTAGGATGACGGTTAACAAACGTAGTTAACGGTTTTGATGCAATTAACATGACAACCATAGCCACAATCATCGCAGCCATCATCACGTAAATATTATCCACCATACCAATCGCAGTGATCACTGAGTCGAGTGAAAATACCGCATCAAGCACGACGATCTGAGCCACAACTGCAGCAAAACCAGCGTATACGACATTGTTATTCGTTTTAATCTCGGGTTTACCCTCCATTTTTTCATGGAGTTCATTGACAGCCTTATACACAAGGAATAGACCACCAAACAGTAATATCAAATCCCGACCTGAGAATGTTTTTCCAAAAATTTCAATCAATGGTTGAGTTAAAGTCACTAACCACGAGATCGCAAAAAGTAGACCTAGACGCATTAATAATGCGAGGGATAAACCGATTACACGGGCTTTATCACGTTGTTCTGGAGGAAGTTTTTCTGCAAGTATCGCAATAAATACTAAGTTATCAATACCTAAAACGATTTCAAGAATGATAAGGGTAATTAACCCTATCCAAATGCCAGGATCCAATAAAAATTCCATATTAGATCTCCTGGTTCTTATTATTTAAGATAATGTAAGAAGCTAAATTAGGCCAACACGGCGACGGGTCCATATATAAAGTTACCTTTTCAGAAATGATGAAACTATTATGCATAAGAATTTTATTTTGTAATTACTTTTTTTATGTTCAAAACAATTTTTTATGTAAATTTAGATCATATCTTTGGTCCTAATTGCCATCCTTGAATAGTCTTTGACATTTTCGACACAAAAAAAAATATCAGTGCCAAGTTATAGTTCCTCTATTTTTCAATAGAATTTGGTCAGCGTGGAATTGACATAAAGATATAATCATGAAGATCAGAATAGCTGTATTTTTCGAATCTTCTGTTTTGATACACATAAAGATATTTACAGATCATTGAAATATGTTTTATAAAACTGAAGTCAATAGGTGTCATACCTTTTGTCTGATTTAAGGTAAGCGCTTGAACATAAGTTGATTATTTGAACATAGTTCTTTTAATATAGGTTATGCTTCATGTAATATTTAAATTAATAAAAACAATTAAGTTACACTGACAAGGACGTAGCGATGTCAAAAAAATATGCAAAATTTTTACCTTCATCTGAAAATTTTGAACTCGAAAATTTTCCATTCTATTGGATCACTCAAGTCCATTCTCAGTATGTACTGAATGTTGACCATGTGCTCAAAAAGTATGGCGTTGATAATTCTCGTCGACGTTTGCTTGTCGCATTGTCTACTAAACCAGATGCAAGTGTTTCAGAACTCTCTGACATGATTGTGTCAAAAATGTCGACGACTACAAAAATCGTTTACCGTTTAAAAGATGAAGGAATGGTTGACACTTACTCGTGTGAAAACGATGCCCGTATTACGCGTGTGGTACTAACACCAAAAGGTTTAGAAATGACAAAAAAAATTAATGACCTGATGAGTGTGGTTCTTGAACAAACATTTGAGGGATTAACCCCACTTCAAATTGAAAAACTAATGGAAAGCTTAAAGCATATTTTCAAAAATTTAGCGCACTAATTTCCCTAAACTTTAGATTAAAGCCCATCATCAAACATATTGAGTTGGGCTGTATTGTTCTGCCGTGGTTTTGGACAATAAAAACATTCAAATTCCTCTACTGGAAAGCCCTCTACAAAGTTCTGAATGTCGGGGGATTTTAAACTCAGCCACTGATCTAATTTATAGTGCGGAATAATAATTACTGACCGTTTAACATCTCCAGGCTCATGAAAATCCTTCATCATTTCGTGATGAATAGCATCCATGGTAATCATCGTTGCTGAACGATAAATAATTTGATCAATTTTCGTGATTTCATACAACGCTGCGATAAAAAATGCCTGACCATCTTTTCTTCTCACACCCCATCGTTGCGGTCGTCCATTAATATATTTTGCTTCATAAAACTCAGTGACTGGAATTACACCAAATTTACATTTTTCAAATGCTTCTTGAAAACTTCTTTTTTCGCTTAATGTTTCATTGCGTGCATTATAGGTTTTCTTCGCTATTTCTGTATCAGTTGCCCATTTTGGTATAAAACCAAAATTAACTAACCTCCACTCGTAGCTATGATCAGATTTAAATAACAACGGGGTTTCGTAGCTTGGATAAACCTCTTCCACATATTCAAATGGAATATGTGGAAGTTCTAATGCTTGGATTTGATGGGCTTGTATTGGCTTAAAGTTGGCACACATAGCATAATTTTCAATACTATAAAAAACTTAGGCTATTATAGCCGATCCAATTCAGTTCATTATGATGATATTGGTACTGTCATCCAGTGTGTACGCGTGAATTCATCCATAATCCAATGCCCATTAAAGCGCCCTAATCCAGAGTTCTTTTCTCCACCGAATGGTGCATTAGCATGGTCCGCGACACTTATACCATTAATATGTGTCATTCCAAAATCGAGTTTTGAAGCGATTTCTACTCCGCGCTCAATATCAGATGTACATACAGCACCAGATAAACCAAACGGTGTGTCATTGGCGATTTGAATTGCATGTGCCTCATCATCTGCTCTGACGATCGGCAGAATTGGTCCGAAGCTCTCCTCTTGAGCAATTGCATATGTCGGCAACACATCGATAAACACATGAGGTGAAACCAAATTATTCTCAATACCCCCAGCATAGACCAACTTAGCACCTTCTATTTGAGCCTGATCAATAATTCGTTGATGCTGCTTCACTTGTGTATTATTGATAATAGGCCCTATGAGCGTCTCATCAAGATTAGGATCACCCACAGGAATATCTTTTACTTTGTTTAAAAGCTTTTTAACATATTCATTGTGAATTGATTGATCTACGATGACACGATTAGTGCTCATACAGATTTGGCCTTGGTGAAGGAAACGCCCCTTGATCGTCAAATCGACTGCCAAATCTAAATCTGCATCTTTGAGAATTAATAATGGCGCATTCCCCCCAAGCTCTAAAGCAAGTCGTTTGATTCTAGAGCTCGCCATCGCTTTAGCACCAACATTTTTTCCTACTTCTGTAGAGCCAGTGAATGAAATCATCTTCGGAATAGGATGCTCGACAAAATAATCCCCTATTTCACTACTACTACCCACAATGACATTCAGTACACCAGCGGGCACACCCGCCTCTTCAAACAATTTCCCTAATAATGTTCCACCTGTAACAGGTGTATCACTCGCAGGTTTGAGTACCACTGTATTTCCACATGCGATTGCGCAAACAACCGATCGCATTGACAAATGAAATGGAAAATTCCAAGGGCTAATGACAGCAATAACACCCAACGCTTTGCGTTGATAAAAACTTTTTCTCGCAGGATCTTTACTTTCTAGCTGAACAGTTTGGATTTGATCAGGAAAAGTGAATGATTCTGAGATAATACCAAGCGCAGCACCCACTTCAATATTTGCCTTGAGACGCGTACTTCCAGACTCGGTAATCAGCCAATCTATAATTTCATCTTTACGTAATTGTATAATGTCATGCAGCTTCTGAATGATTTTCTTGCGATCTACAGCAGAGGTAATTAAGCCAAGATCAAATGCTTGTTGTGCTGCAGAAAAAGCGAGATCAACATCAGACTGATTCGCCGCTTGAATTTGGTGTATTTCTTTTAAATCAAATGGATTTAAATTTTGTATGACATGCTCTGAAGAGCCTTTTAACCAAGAACCGTTAATAAACTGTTGATTTAAATTTGAATATTGCGTCATTTTATGTCCCTCTACATGCCACTTTTTACCCAATGGTCAACTATTTTACACAATCGTAAAAAAAGCCTCCGGAGAGGCTTTTTTATTTTAATTAGTCACCAGTGTAACCTTTAAGCTTCAAGCGGTAAGCATGAAGTAATGGTTCTGTATAACCTGATGGTTGTTCAGCACCTTTAAACACTAAATCATATGCTGCTTGGTAAGCATAACCGTCAAACCCAGGCGCCATTGGTGTGTACGCTGGATCGTTCGCATTTTGCTCATCTACAATTTTAGCCATACGTTGCATTACTTCTTCAACTTGCTCTTTAGTCACGATACCGTGACGTAACCAGTTAGCAACGTGTTGAGATGAAATACGTAAAGTTGCACGGTCTTCCATCAAACCAACGTTGTTGATGTCTGGAACTTTAGAACAACCAACACCCAAATCAACCCAACGAACAACATAACCAAGAATACCCTGAAGGTTATTTTCTAACTCTTTGGTTTTCTCTTCATCAGTCCAATTCGTATCAGTCTCTAATGGTGGAGTTAATAAATCATCTAAAGGTAATGCTTCAGTTTTTAACAACTCTTGTTGACGCGCTGAAACATTACATTGGTGATAGTGAATCGCATGAATTACAGCACCAGATGGTGATGGAACCCAAGCACAGCTCGCACCAGCTTCAGGATGCTCAATTTTGGTTTTATACATATCTAAAAGCATATCTGGTTTAGGCCACATGCCTTTACCAATTTGTGCTTTGCCACGTAAGCCTGCTTGTAAACCAACCATCACGTTACGGTTTTCATATGCAGGGAACCAAATTTGAGATTTAACTTCACCCTTACGAACGAATGGACCTGCTTCCATAAAGGTATGGATTTCGTCACCTGTACGGTCCATGAATCCTGTGTTAATGAAGATGGTACGATCTTTCGCTTGAGCAATACAGTTTTTCAAGTTTACAGAAGTACGGCGCTCTTCATCCATGATCCCGATTTTAAGCGTTTTTGCTGGCAAACCTAGAGCTTGTTCTGCACGCTCAAATAGTTCAACTGCAAATGCAACTTCTTCAGGGCCATGCATCTTAGGCTTAACGATATACATAGAACCTTTACGAGAGTTCTTGATTTCATTTTGACCTTTGATGTCAGCAAACGTTAATAACGGTGTGATCAATGCATCCATGATACCTTCATAGATTTCTTGACCATCCACTAGGATCGCCGGGTTCGTCATCAAATGACCAACGTTACGAAGAAGCATCAATGAACGACCGTGTAAAGTTGTTTCGCCACCGATCAGATTTTTGTGGGTACGGTCTTTGTTTAAAGCACGAGTAATGGTTTTACCATTTTTCTCGATTTTCTCTTCCAAAGTACCCTTCATCAAACCTAACCAGTTACGGTAGCCTTCAACTTTTTCTTCAGCATCAACCGCAGCAATTGAGTCTTCCAAATCTTGGATCGTTGTTACCGCAGATTCTAAAACAAGATCTTTTACGCCAGCAGCATCTGTTTGACCAATTGGGCTTGTCGCATCGATTTCAATGATGACATGCAAACCATTATTTAATAAAACGATTTCTGTCGGCGCAGACTCTTCACCATTAAAACCTACAAATTGAGCTTCTTTAGCCAAATTCGTTGTGCTGCCATCTTTAAGCGTTACCACTAATTTTTTTGCTTCAACAGCGTATTTCGTAGCATCCGCATGTGATCCATTTGCTAAAGGGAAAGTTTCATTTAAGAAATTTTTAGCAAAAGCGATAACTTTTTCGCCACGAACAGGGTTATACCCCTTACCTTTTTCCGCACCGCCTTCTTCCGAGATGACATCGAAACCATACAATGCGTCATATAAAGAGCCCCAACGAGCATTTGCAGCGTTCAAGCAGTAACGTGCATTACGTACAGGCACAACCAATTGTGCACCCGCCAATAGTGCGATTTCTTCATCTACATTTTCAGTTGTAATTTGAAAATCTTCTACTTCTGGTAATAAGTAGCCAATTTCTGTCAGGAAAGCTTTGTAAGCTCCTAATTCAAATTTATTATTGCGGTGCCATTCATCAATTTTCGCTTGAATGTCATCACGCTTAGCCAAGAGTGCTTTATTTTTTGGGCTAAGATCAACAACGACTTGTTCAAAGTTTTTCCAGTAAGTTTCACTGTCTAAACCAGAACCTGGTAGTGCTTCATTTTCGATGAAATCGTAGAGTTCTTTAGCAATCGCTAACTTGCCTTTCTGAATACGTGCAGTCATTGTCTTTCCTGATATTGCTACTTTTTATACAAGAGAATCTAGTATACCCATTTATAAATTGCTGAATAGTAATATCACATTGCTAAATAGTGATCATTTATTATAGACACCAATCAGATGAGACTTTTGATCTATTACTTATTGAGTCGTTTTAATTCAACAATCTAATTACAGTGTATAAAGTTTTATAAAGGTAGAAATTAGACTTAAGTGCCAATTTCCATCAAATCTGATTTAATTTAAACCAATATGTCTATTTTCTCTACGCTTTTAAGGAACGATTTCAAATTTATTCCACTCTAAATAAAAAAACCCAAACATCATCTGTTTGGGTTCATTTGTGAATTCTCACATTTATTCAGCGGGCTTATCAATTTGTCGATGCGCAGATTGTAAATAGTCATCTGATTGCATTTCAAGTAAACGTGAACGTGTACGTTCGATTTCAAACGCTAATTTTTCGCCACTATATATATCAATGATACTGGCATGTGAGGTCAGTAATAATTTAACACCACGATCATAGAACTCGTCGACTAAATAAATGAATCGGCGTGTTCCTTCTGATAAATAATCATTCAGATCGGGAACATTACTGACTAGGACAGTGTTATAAGTGTTCGCAATTTCGATAAAGTCCGCAGGACTTCGTGGCTTCATACAGAGTTCAGAAAACTCACACCACAATACATCTTCAGTATGACCAATCGTATCGACATTACGTCCATTAATGATAATCGGTTCTTCACTCACATTTTGAGCACTGGTTAATGCTGAAAAACGTTGTGCCATCCATACCTGATTATCATGGCTTAAAGGTGATTTGAACAATTGCGCTTGTTTCAGTACACGCAAACGATAGTCAACACCTGCATCCACATTCAAAATGACACAGTTCTTTTTTACCATTTCAATCGTTGGAATAAAGCGGTCGCGATGTATGCCGTTCTTGTATAAACCATCTGGTGCAATGTTTGATGTTGCAACAAGTGTAATTCCACGTACAAATAGCTTTTGGAATAAATCACTTAAAATCATCGCATCCGTGACATTTGATACAAAGAATTCATCAAAACAGATCACAACCGCATCTTTGTAAATTTGATCAGCAACGATGTCGAGTGGATTTTGCTGTCCTGAATTTTTATTTAACTCTTTATGCACATATTGCATAAAATGATGGAAATGCATACGCGTCTTGCGACGGAATGGTATCGCATCATAAAACTGGTCCATCAACCAAGTTTTTCCACGCCCAACACCACCCCACATATAAACACCCTTAGGGGCTGTTTGACGGCGAAAACGTCGAAACGCTTTTTTAGAAGCTTTATATCGTAAGATCAGTTCTTCCCAAACACGATTAAGTTCATGTACAGCTTGAGCTTGAGCATCATCAGGCATAAATTGTCCTGACGAAATTGCGTGAGCATAACGTTCTGCAGGTGATTGCGGAGTGTGACTTAAACTATTTTGCGAAGAATGAGAATGGAACATAGATATTGATTACTTTTTTAGGCCGTCGGAAGTATAACGAATATTTAAAAAAATGATAAATAACACTTTGGCATATACTATTTGAGCATACATGCTGAGGTCATTTTCCATACTGTCGTGGACTTTGTCCAAACCATCTTTTAAAAGCATGGTTAAATGCTGCAGGTTCTGAATATCCAAGCATTTCAGCTATTACTTCGATCGAATACTCTTTGTACTCAATTAATCGAAGCGCTTTCTCTCGAATGAGTTGCTCCCGTATTTGCTTATAGCTTGTATTCAATTGGTTAAGCTGATGTCGCAAAGTACGCTCTGGAATATTCAAAGCTTGAGCAGTTTCTGCCATTGTTGGAATCTGCCCCGTTTGTAAATCCAAATAATCGTGAATTCTTTGAATCAACTGGTGTTGATTCAATTGTTGCGCATTTAATCTTTCGATCTCAGCATTACATCTTTGTTGGTGGACATTAAATGTGATTTGATCAGCTGAAGGCAACTTCAATTCTAAAATTTCTGCATCAAAAATCAGTCGAAATTTATCATGTTCAAACCGAACTTGCGCACCGAAATAATTCAAATACTTGTTCAAAAAAATGGATTCTTTCGGTCGTGAAAACGGCAATTCAATCTGCACTTCAGGAAAAGGCAATCCTATCATTTTGTAGATATCTTGCACGAATTTAACCGTACCTGAAATTTCACATTGAGCCCTGAACTCATCAACTTCACTTTGTAAATTGAGAGGCTCATAACATAAAGCCGCATAGACACTCGTCTGCTCTAATGTAAGTCTACCCGATAAATGGGTAAGCGCTTGATAGCGTATTCCATTTGTGAGAGCCGCACCGACATTCGGGCTTGTGACCAACAGCATGAGAAGCGGACCATAGCCTGCGAGCGCATAATGTTGACCGACATCTAAACCGAGCAGCGGGTTAACCCCTTTAGCAATAATTCTTTGAATGATTTGTTCTAATTCAGGTTGAATCGTTGAACTCGGATCTAAGGCATCCACCTTTAAACCTACAGCTTCCAATCTTTCGTCCACATTTATTCCGACCTGTCGCATACCCTGTATGAGATACAACAAACCGAGAATCGACCTTTTCATAAAACAGAATTTTAAAATTAAAGTTGCATATGTTTTACCCTAAAAAAAAGGGAAATAATATTGCCGAAAATATCAATATTAAATGTCAATGAAATCATGTCAGTTTTAGTCCAGACTGCTTATGATAGCTTCAAATAATATGAACGAGTATTAAAATGGAAGTTACATCAGATCAGCTAGATACGAATTCAGTCGACTTAACTAAAACGCAATTCATCAAGAAAAATACTAAAATTGCGATTATCGGCGCCGGATTTGGAGGATTAGCCACAGCGATTCAACTTCTTAAACGCGGTATCAAAGATTTTGTTATTCTTGAAAAAGCTACAGATGTAGGTGGTACTTGGCGCGAAAATCAATATCCGGGTGCTGCATGTGATGTGCAGTCTCATATGTATTCGTTATCTTTTGCCCCCAAATCTGATTGGACAAAACGATATGCTGAAGCACCTGAAATTTTCCAATATATTCAAGATCTTATTCAAGAATATGATTTAAAAAAATTTATTCAATTTGATACCGAAGTCATTTCGACACGCTTCGATGAGCAAGCTCATACGTGGGAAATCTCCATCAAGAATCAAAGTGCTCTACACAGTCAATTCCTTATTTTTGCCTCTGGTCCATTGCATATTCCTCAAATTCCAAATATTAAAGGAATCGAAAAATTTAAAGGCGAAGTATTCCACTCCTCGTCTTGGAATCATGCTTATGACCTGAATGGTAAACGTGTAGCCAGTATCGGCACAGGTGGAAGTGCAATTCAATATATTCCTGAGATTGCACCAAAAACCAAACAGTTATACGTGTTTCAAAGAACGGCTGCATGGGTAATACCGCGCGATGAACGAGCTTATAATGCTTTAGACAAAAAACTATTTGCCCAATACGACTGGTTTAGAAAATTGCATCGAGCACGCTTATATTGGTCTAACGAATCACGCGTAGTTCCGATTGTAAAACCTCAAATGATGCGACTGGGTCAAAAACTTGCAGAAGCTTTCATTCGCTTCCAAGTCAAAGATAAAGAAATAGCAAAAAAACTGACACCAGATTACACCATGGGGTGTAAAAGAATTTTGGTATCAAATCGATATTTCCCAACATTTAATCGCAAGAATGTAGAGCTCGTGACGGACAGCATTCAAGAAATTACTGAAAATGCGATTGTTACCAAAGATGGTCAAGTACGAGAAATAGATTGCTTAATTTACGGTACTGGTTTTATTACAGATCCACGAATTTATTTAAAAGATTTTAAATGTTATGGCGAAAATGGTATTGAGTTGAAAGAAGCATGGAAAGAGGGTGCTGAAAGCTACTATGGAATTTCTACCAAAGGATTTCCAAATCTCTTTCAACTTTTAGGCCCGAATACTGTTTTAGGTCATAACTCTGTAATTTTTATGATCGAATCTCAAGTGAATTATATTCTACAATTGATTGAAGCTGTCGAAAAATCCAAGACTAAAGCAATTGTGGTCAAAGATGGAGTTCAAGAAGAATTCAACCGTAAAATCCAAGAAAAATTTGCAGGCACAGTTTGGCAATCTGGCTGTGTGAGTTGGTATCAGCAAGAAGGCGGAAAGAATTTTTCACTTTGGCCGAGTTATACATGGAAGTATTGGCTAGAAACCAAAAATGCAAATCTAGCCGATTATCGTTTCTTAAATTAAATGAAAAAAAAATCAGCTCAATTGAGCTGATTTTTTTACTGAGCCAGCGCTTTTTGAATATCATCTTCAATGCTTTCTGGTTTAGTTGTAGGTGCATATCGATTAAGCACTTTGCCATCTTTTCCAATCAAAAATTTGGTAAAGTTCCACTTAATTCCACTTCCTAAAATGCCTTTGCTGTTGTTGGTGAGATACCGAAAAATCACATGGGCTTCAGGACCTTTTACATCCACTTTAGCGAACATCGGAAAGGATACACCGTAATTTCTCTGGCAAAAACTACCAATTTCTTCGTGCGTACCCGGATCTTGCCCACCAAATTGATTGCACGGAAATCCTAATACCTCAAAACCTTGATCTTTATACTTTTCATACAGCGCTTCCAACCCTGCAAATTGTGGCGTAAATCCACATTTGCTGGCTGTGTTGACTATCAATAGCACTTTACCTTCATAGTCCGAAAATTGCTTATTTTCCCCTTCTAGCAATTCTGCCTCAAATTGATAAATATTGGTCATGGATAGGTTTCCTCATCATTTTTTTCTTGGGTTTTTAATTCTAATGAAGCTGAGTTTACACAATAACGAAGACCTGTAGGTTCAGGTCCATCCTCAAAAACATGACCTAGATGTGCGTCACAATGATGACAAACAATCTCAGTACGAATCATGCCATGTGAGTGATCGTCATGTTCTTCAATGACTGTTTGGTTGATTGGACGATAAAAACTAGGCCATCCACAACCACTGTCATATTTGGTTTCTGAAGTAAATAAAGGTTCGCCACAGCAACGACAAACATAAGTTCCTTCTTGTTTGGTATTCCAATATCGCCCTGTGAAAGCAGGCTCAGTTCCCTTTTGACGGGTAATGCGATACTCCTCTGGTGATAACTCTCTTTGCCATTCTCGGTCTGTTTTATTGAGTTTTCCCATGATTAACTCCTTTAAATCTTTGACATTCAATGTCATGCTTCAGTACCTTCATATTTACGCTAGAGCTTGAAAAATTTCTAGCTAAATTTCTACATAGATTGTGATATTTAGTAATCTATTTTTATTCACTCAAAAATAATTGGATGGGAATATGTCCGTTTTAGGTAACACTACTCCACGCGAAATTAAGAAATCGTCTAAGCTCGAGCATGTATGCTATGACATTCGTGGACCTGTGTTACGCGCCGCCAACGAAATGGAAGAAGCCGGACATAAGATAATTAAACTCAATATCGGCAACCCAGCGCCCTTCGGTTTTGAAGCACCTCAAGAAATTATCAATGATGTTGCGTTGAACTTACCAAATGCAATCGGCTATACAGACTCAAAAGGGATTTTCCCTGCCCGCAAAGCGGTTTGTCAGTATTATCAACAAAAAGGTATTTTCAATATGCATGTCAATGACGTGTATATTGGGAATGGTGTTTCTGAGCTGATTGTAATGGCTATGCAAGGCCTGTTAGATGACGGCGATGAAATGCTGGTACCAATGCCAGATTATCCATTATGGACTGCTGCCGTTAATCTTTCTGGTGGTACAGCAATTCATTATAAATGTAATGAAGAAGATAATTGGTATCCTGATATTCAGGATATGGAAAACAAAATTACGCCTAATACTCGTGGGATTGTGATTATCAATCCGAACAATCCAACGGGTGCTGTTTATCCACGCCATGTCTTAGAAAAAATTGTCGCTCTTGCAAAAAAATATGACCTGATTTTATTTGCTGATGAGATCTACGATAAGATCGTTTACGATGGAATCGAACATGTATCGGTCGCAGCCCTTGCGGGTAATCAACTGTGTATTTCATTTAACGGATTATCTAAATCCTATCGAATTGCTGGATACCGTTCAGGCTGGATGGCAATTACGGGTGATAAGACTCGTGCGGCAGATTATATTGAAGGTCTAGATATGCTCGCGTCAATGCGCCTGTGTGCTAACCATCAAGCTCAATACGCTATTCAAACTGCATTGGGTGGCTACCAGTCTATCAACGATTTAATTCGTCCAGGTGGTCGTTTGTATGAGCAACGCAATATTGCTTGGCAAATGTTGAATGAAATCCCAGGTGTAAGCTGCGTTAAACCTGAAGGTGCAATGTATTGTTTCCCTAAACTTGATCCTGAAATTTATCCGATTCAGGATGATGAACAGTTTATGCTTGACTTCCTCAAAGCAGAAAAAGTTTTATTGGTTCAAGGTACAGGATTCAACTGGCCTACCCCTGATCATTTCCGTGTGGTGTTCTTACCTGCCGAAAATGAATTACGTGAAGCGATTAACCGTTTAGGAAGATTCTTGGCGAAAATGCGTTAATTCAGTCGTTTTATGTGAATGATGTATTTAAAACCCCCAGATTTCAATCTGGGGGTTTTATATTTAATATTTTGATTATTTCATGATATTAATTTCATTTTGATTATATACAAGCACCCTTCTTTTCCTTTATCGTGATTAAGCATTATCCATGCACAATACTATAAAAAACATTTAGGAAAAAAGATGAAAAAGACGCTAACCGCACTGACTCTATCGATTGGCTTGTTATTACCCCTAACGAGCTTTGCTAAAAATAACGTTGTCGTCGTTGCAACTGGGGGAACGATTGCTGGTGCTGGTGCGAGCTCAACCAACAGCGCCACTTACACTGCCGCAAAAGTTCCAGTGGATGACTTACTGAATGCCGTCCCTCAAATTAAAGATTTAGCCAATGTGAGCGGCGTACAAGCAATGCAAGTTGCTTCTGAAAGTATTACGGACAAAGAATTACTTTCCCTTGCCCGCCAAGTCAATGATTTGGTTAAAAAGTCAGATGTAAATGGTGTTGTGATTACACATGGCACAGACACCTTAGAAGAAACCGCTTTCTTTCTTAATTTAGTCGTACAAACGGAAAAACCTATTGTTGTTGTCGGCTCAATGCGCCCATCGACGGCTTTATCTGCGGATGGCCCATTAAATTTATATAGTGCAGTTGCTCTGGCAGCAGACCCGAGTGCAAAAAATAAGGGGGTGTTCGTCCTTATGAACGATAGTATTTTTGCAGCTCGAGATGTGACTAAAGGCATTAATATTCATACCAATGCATTTGTAAGCCAATGGGGAGCTTTAGGGACGTTGGTAGAATCTAAACCTTATTGGTTCCGAAGTTCAGTTAAGCGATTTAATCAACGGTCAGAATTCAATATTGAGAACATTAAGGGTGATGCACTCCCATTAGTTCAAATTGTATATGGTTCTGGCAACATGATTCCTGATGCTTATCAAGCGTATGCCAAGGCTGGGGTTAAAGCCATTGTCCACGCAGGTACAGGAAACGGCTCAGTCGCGAAAAATATTGTTCCCACGCTGAATCAACTTCAGCAAAGTGGTGTGCAAATCGTACGTTCTTCACGAGTGCCACAAGGATTTGTTCTCCGCAATGCCGAACAGCCAGATGACAAATATGGTTGGGTGGTTGCACATGACTTCAACCCTCAAAAAGCTAAAATATTAACCGCACTTGCTTTAACCAAAACCAAAGATGCAAAAGAAATTCAACGCATGTTCTGGGAATATTGAGCCAAATTTTCATGTTATAAAAAAGTGCCGAATGGCACTTTTTTTGATTGATATAAAATCGCCTTTATTCAAATCGAAGATAATTTGTGCGAATCATATAAAATATCGTGGATTCTCAGCTCTAAATCACTTTGCATGATAAAATACGCTCTGCTCTTGTAAAGGACTCATCTATGCAGTTTGTTCATCTCGGTGTTCATACAGAATTTTCTATTACTGAATCAATCGTACGTATACCTGATCTAATGAAGTCTGCTGTACAGGATTCTATGCCTGCACTCGCGATGACAGATTTATCGAACTTACATGCAGCAGTGAAGTTTTATACCTCGTGTCTTAAAAAAGGGATTAAACCTATTTTAGGAAGTGTGATTCGTTTGAATGATGAATCACATCGTATGACTTTACTGGCGATGAATAATGAGGGTTGGCGTAGTTTAACTGAAGTAGTATCACGCGGCTTTATTGAAGGACAACAACTCAGTATCCCGTGTGTAAAAAAAGAATGGGTGTTAGAACAAGCGCCGGGCATGATTGCACTTTTAGGGATTAAAAGTGATGTTGGAGAAATGCTGTGTTCAAGTAGCCCAGAAAAAGCTGAACCCTTACTTGAAGCTTGGATCGAAAAATTTGGCAATCGTGTCTATTTAGCACTCACGCGCACCAATCGCCCACAAGAAGAAGATTTTATTATTGAAGCTGTTAAATTAGCCGCAAAATATCAAATCGGTGTTGTCGCTCATAATGATGTTCATTTTATTAGAGAAGAAGACTTTGAAGCCCATGAAGCGCGCGTCTGCATCGCAGATGGCTATGTTTTAGGTGATAATCGTCGTCCACGTACTTACAGCCCTGAGCAATATTTCAAAACAACAGCGCAAATGGTGGAGTTATTTGCTGATATCCCCAGTGCTATTCAAAATACAGTTGAAATTGCTAAACGCTGTAATGTGACACTTCGCTTAGGTAAATACTTTTTACCTGACTATCCAATTCCTGAAGGTCATACGATTGATACCTTCTTTGCCCATTTGTCTAAAGAAGGATTAGAAGAACGTCTTAATCACCTCTATCCTGTGGAGAAACGTGGAGAAGACTGGCCTGAAATTCGCAAAGAATATGACGATCGATTAGATTTCGAAATCAAGATCATTAACTCGATGGGATTCCCAGGTTACTTCTTGATTGTCATGGACTTCATTCAGTGGTCCAAGAACAATGGCGTACCTGTAGGCCCGGGCCGTGGTTCAGGTGCAGGCTCATTAGTTGCATACAGTTTAAAAATTACAGATTTAGATCCACTACCATACGGACTTCTTTTCGAACGTTTCTTAAACCCTGAACGTGTTTCGATGCCAGACTTTGACGTGGATTTTTGTATCGCAGGTCGTGATCGTGTAATTGATTATGTAGCACGAACTTATGGGCGTGACGCTGTATCTCAAATTGCAACATTTGGTACGATGGCAGCGAAAGGTGCAATTCGAGATGTTGCACGAGTTTTAGGTAAGTCTTACGGCTTAGCAGATCGTATTTCTAAAATGATCCCGACTAAACCTTTGGGTTTAAGTTTAGAAGAATCTTTAGAAGCAGAACCACAACTTAAAGATATTGTAACCAACCCATCCAACCCAGATTATGAAGATGCATCAGAAATCTGGGAAATGGCGCTTAAACTTGAAGGAATAACGCGTAACACTGGTAAGCACGCAGGTGGTGTTGTAATCGCACCGACCAAGATTACGGACTTCTCAGCTGTACTGTGTGACGAAGATGGTACCGGTCGTGTCGCTCAATTTGATAAAGACGATGTTGAGGCGGCAGGACTTGTTAAATTTGACTTCTTGGGGTTGCGAAATCTTACTGTAATTGAAGATGCTATTCAGCACATTAACCAACGATTAAAGTTTGATATACCTCTAAAGATTGAGAATATTCCGCTAAATGACAAAGCTGCATATTCGATATTTGCCGAAGCAAATACCACTGCGGTATTCCAATTTGAATCCGTGGGCATGAAAAAAATGCTCAAGGAAGCACGCCCAAGTAAATTTGAAGAAATTATTGCCTTCGTGTCATTGTACCGCCCGGGCCCAATGGATCTAATTCCAGACTTTATTCATCGTATGCATGGTGGAGAGTTCGAATACTTACATCCCCTATTAGAAGGTGTCTTAGAACCTACCTATGGGATTATGGTATATCAAGAACAGGTTATGCAAGCAGCTCAGTATTGTGCTGGATATAGTCTAGGTGGTGCGGACTTACTTCGTCGTGCGATGGGTAAAAAGAAACCTGAAGAGATGGTTAAACAACGCCAAATCTTTATTGAAGGTGCTGCAAAAAAAGATATCGATGAGCAAACGGCGAACCATATCTTCGACTATATGGAAAAATTTGCAGGCTATGGTTTCAACAAATCACATGCTGCAGCCTATGCATTAGTGGCGTATCAGACGGCTTGGTTAAAAGCACACTATCCTTCTGAGTTTATGTCCGCTGTACTGACTTCGGAAATGCAAAACACGGATAGTATCGTATTCTTGATTGATGACTGTCGTAACAATGGTCTCGACGTGTTACCACCTTCCGTCAATATGTCGATTTATCAATTCCATGCAATTGATGAAAAAACCATTGTATATGGTCTAGGTGCAATCAAGGGTGTTGGTGAAGCAGCTATGCAATCCGTCATTGATTCACGTAAGCAACTTGGACCTTATAAAGATTTATTTGATTTCTGCCATCGCATTGATCTGAAGAAAATCAATAAACGTACACTTGAAGCTTTGATTCGCTCAGGTGCATTAGATTGTCTCGGACTTGAACGCGCGACTTTAATGGCTCAATTGCCTGAAGCTGTACAAGCTGCCGAACAAGCTCGTTCAAATCGCGAAACTGGCATTATGGATTTATTTGGTGAAGTTGAAGAAGTTCAACGTAAACCTACTAAACCTGTAAAACCTTGGTCTGATGAAGTCCGTTTAAAAGGTGAAAAAGACACCTTAGGTTTATACTTAACGGGACACCCGATTGATGTGTATCGCCCCGAGTTAAAAGCATTTATTTCTAACAAAATTAATGAGCTGACTCCAACACGTCGTGGTGTGACTACAGTATTTGCCGGCTTGGTTGTGGATGTCGCAAATTTCCCTAACCGCATGATGATCACACTCGATGATGGTACTGCTCGAATTGAAGTCTCAGCAAATCATGAACGCTTCCAACGTTTTAAAGATATTATTGTGAATGAAAGAGTGATCGTGATTGAAGGTGAAATTTATGAACGTGAAGGCTTCGATCGTCCGATGGGACGCCTTACTAAGGCGTTTACATTAAACGAAATTCGTCAAAAACGTGCGAATCACATCCTCATCAAATTACAACCTGAGCATATTCAGCCAAATCTTGGTCAAGAGCTTTCACAGATCATTCAACCATTTTGTGATGTAGATATGTGTCAGCATGTGCCATTACAAGTACAACTCGACTTTCCATATGCAACGGCTGATTTTCATTTACCACCACAATGGAATGTTGCACCACTCGATGACTTATTGTTCAAACTGCGCGACTATTTTGGTAAAGAGGCCTTACATGTGGAGTATCATGTCAAGTCAAAAGCTGCACGTTCCCACGCCGCAGAACCAAAATCAGAACCAGTCATCACATCACATGCCTCTCCACCTGACCAGATCAGTATGGATGAAGCAATGGATCAATACATGACGGAAGTCAGTCAATACTCTTAATTTTGGAAGATTTATGAATTTAATTGATAATGCTGCTGTCTCAGCGCATTTGTCTCATGTGCGTATTGTCATGGTGAATACTACCCTGCCTGCGAATATCGGTAGCGCACTTAGAGCAATGAAAACCATGGGGCTTTCAAAATTGGTTTTAGTTGCACCTAAAACTTATCCTCATCCTGATATTGATGCACTTGCAGCGGGTGCAACCGATTTAATTGATCAGATTCAGATTGTAGAAACGCTTGAAGAAGCCATCGCAGATTGTCATTTAGTCTTTGGTACAAGTGCTCGTAGCCGAACTATTCCATGGCCTTTATTAGATGCTCGACCTGCTGCTGATAAATCTATGCAAGCGGTGATCAAAGAACAACAAGAAATTGCCGTAATATTTGGGCGTGAAGATCGCGGATTAACCAATGAAGAATTGGCTATGGCGAATTACCATGTGACCATCCCTGTGAATACAGACTATGGCGTACTCAATGTCGCTCAAGCCATTCAAATTATTTGCTATGAAATGCGAATGGCGACCACGGCTCTCATGGAACAAGTTGAAGATCCTCAAGCTGTTATGAGAGTGACTGATGAAGATTCTATGCATTGGGATGAGCCGTTGGTAACACATCAACAGATGGAACAATTTTATCCTCATTTCGAAAAAATGTTGCACGAAATCGAGTTTTTAGACCCAGAAAACCCACGATTATTGCCTTTACGCTTGCGTCGCTTATTCGGACGTATACAATTAGATCGTATGGAGTACCATCTTCTTAGAGGTATTTTCAGTCGTGTTCAGGCATTGAACAATGGCACATGGAAAAAGTCAGATTCTAAAGAGAAATCAAAAGATGCTTAAACAGCTTAAAGAAGATATTCAAGCTGTGTTTGCCCGCGATCCTGCGGCGCGCAACACATTTGAAGTTTTAACCACTTATCCTGGAATTCACGCACTGATTATGCATCGTGTTGCGCATGAGCTTTGGAAAAAAGAGTGTAAAACTTCTGCCCGCATGCTGTCTTCTTTTAGTCGTTTCGCAACTGGTATCGAAATTCACCCAGGTGCCAAAATTGGCAAACGTTTTTTTATAGATCACGGTATGGGTGTGGTCATTGGGGAAACAGCTGAAATTGGTGATGATGTGACGCTCTATCATGGCGTGACATTAGGTGGCACCACTTGGAATAAAGGCAAACGTCACCCAACTTTAGAAGATGGTGTAGTCGTTGGCGCAGGTGCGAAAATTTTGGGACCATTTACCGTGCATAAGAATGCGAAAGTAGGTTCAAATGCTGTGGTCACTAAAGAAGTCCCTGAAGGTGCTACTGCCGTAGGCAACCCAGCGCGATTTATTATCAAAAACCAGCAAAAAGATTTGAACAAAGAATCTGAACGACGCAATTATGCAGAAAGCATCGGTTTTCAGCCTTATGCGACAACCCAAGATCAATCAGATCCTATGTTAGAAGGTATGCGAGTATTATTGGATCGTATACAGCACAATGAAAAGCGCATGAACACTCTATGTCAGCGACTTTCATTACTTGATCCAACATTTAATAACGCTCAAAGTAATGGACAACCATTTAGTGCTGAAGAGTTAAAAATCATTGACGAAGTTCGTCGTGAGTGCGAAGCTCAAACTGCACAATCAAAAGCTTAATGTATAAGTTTGACTAAGTTAGGTGAATCTGAGTTGCATGTTGTTTCGACTTTTCATAGACTCAGATAAAACCTGAACTAGAATTTAAAAACAAAATATTGGAAGAAAATATGACGATTAAGCCCCTCATTGCCACCATGATCGCTGTTTCATTATTGAGTGCTTGTAGCTCGCCAGCAGTTAAAAAACAATCTAAAACAAACGATCCAATCGTCTTTTCTGAGCCTGATTTAAGTGCGCCATTTTATGCATTAAATCCTTTTAATTATAGCCAACCTCCAGTATTCGAGCTTGAACTAAAAAAAGCTGCTGCTGCACCACTTCAAAAACTTGAGGTGACTGATCCAAATAATCCAAACAGAAAGATGATCCTCGAACAAAACAAATTAATCGTACCGACTGTGAATAGTTCACAACGTGCGATGAAATACACGGTTTTAGCGGGTCAAAATGAAATCGACATTACAGAAATTGATGACTTCCTCCAGATGGTTGAAGGTAAAGCACGTCACTATCCTCCTCGCTTTACAGATCGTCAAGAACGTCGCGGTTTTGAAGCTAAATTACGTGAAGTTTCAGCTCAACTAGATACTTTAGCAGCGAAAGATAACGCGTCATTCGATATCTTAATTCGTGCATTTAAAGCAAGTATATTGGGTCGTAACCTTGATCTTGGTTCTGCTTACACCACTAAATCATTAAAATATGCACAACAAATCCTGAAGATCAACAAAGAAGACGCTGAAGCGAACTTCTGGTTTGGTTTCTCTTTGTCTGAAGGTGGTGGTCAAAAAGAAGCTATTCCATATATCGATAAGGCCATCAAAGCGGGTGTTCAAGAAGCTTATCTCGTAGCTGTTAATAACTACCTCGCATTGAGCCAAAAGAAAAATGCAATCACAACTTTAAAAAATTACAAAGTGAAATATCCTGAAGAAACTGAAGTTGCTGACCGCTTGATTCAAGAAATTGAGAAACAAGGTCGTTACAATGTTTGGCAAATTTTAAACAATCCAGCGAAATCATAATCTTATTTCACAAAAAATAGACTGATTATTCAGTCTATTTTTTTTAGCACTTATTTTTATCTCCCTAAAAATAACGTATGCTCAGCGTTAATGATTCATGCTGACAGTTGAAAATATGTTTATGATGAACAATAAATACATTGGCGCCCTACTGATCGCAACACCACTATTTATGACAGGTTGCCAAGTCGTCAGTGTAAAAAATCAAGCGCTTAATGTCTCGATCGCGAATGAACGAGATAGCATATTAACGCGTAAAAAAATGAGTGAAGCGAGTCTGAATGTCCTCTCAATGACAGGCAGTGAGGCTGAAAGTTGTTCTAATGATCCCGATAAATGTGTATCTGATCTAAAAAAAATTAAACAAATTCAAGATGAACAACTTTATTCAACTGCAAGTGAAGCATATTTGACACGGGCATTAGCCCTCAGTAATTCTTCTGCGTGTAATACCAGTTTAATTAATAAATATCAGTCAGAAGAAAAGAAAAAAATTCATCAAGAAAACTATAGTCAATGTCTTGACCAACAGTTAGCAATGCTTGATAAAAGTATTCGTTATAGTTATGCCTATCTATTCAAGACAAAACGCCAACCAAGCGACCGTATTTTCGATAATAGACAAGTTCAAATACGAGATTTCTACAATCAAGCCTTGGCGAAAATGGTGATGACCTATGGTATGCGATATACGGGTGAAAAAGTTCCCAAACAAATAAAAATTGGTGAAAGCATTTATACCATCAACTATGACCATTACCCTCAGATTGCTAAACAAAAATTAGATAGCCTGCTTTCAAGCTACAATCTCAATTTTAGTGGCTTGCGTTCGATTAACCGTCGGGATGGTTTCGGTGCGGAATTTGTCGCAACGCTTCCAGCGCCAGAGCGAAATAGCGATTCAGGTAAATATATTGTAGATCCATTAAATCACGCTTATAAAAATGGTCGTAATCCTAACATTCATCCACCACGTTATCTTTCAGTCACGATGACCGCTGAGCCTGCGCGTCAAAGTAATGTAGAGGATATTCTGAATGACCCGCATTTCACCCTGAATATTTATGATCCTTATGGATTAGATCAATTAAAAGTAAGTGGAAAAGTTTATCCCTTAGCTGCGAATTACTCTGCACCTTATGGTTTGTGGCTTGCCGAAAATAACTTAGGTGCTGCTGCATATTTGAGTTTGATTGATCGTGACAATACAATCACAATGCCCCATCTCTTTATGCTCGAACCCTATAATCCAAACAAAAAAATTATTGTTTTGGTGCATGGACTTGCAAGCAGTCCAGAAGCTTGGATTGCATTAACCAATGACATTATGGGAGATAATGTTCTAAGAGAGCATTATCAAGTTTGGCAAGTATTTTACTCAACCAATATGCCAATTTTAGAAAGTCGCTTTCAGGTGAATGCGATCATTCAACAAGCATTTAATTCACTTGATCAATCTACGGCGTCAGCTAAAGATGCAGTTCTGATTGGACATAGTATGGGTGGTATTATTTCAAGATTATTGGTGAGCCAAGCTGATTTAACACAACCTGCATTGTCTCAATTAAAAAATTCTCAAATTAGCCGCTTTAAGAATGAACCTTTATTTAAAGCTCGTTTACAAATCAAACCTGTGCCACAGTTTAATCGTGCTATTTTCTTAGCAGCACCGCATAGAGGTACAGATTATGCTGATCGTTGGTTTACACGAGCTGCGCGTAAAGTGATCAAGTTGCCAGGTGCATTTTTGGGTGCATTTGCTGAATCGCTCTCAGATAAAGATATTAATATTAAACATTTTGTCAAAGACTTAGGTCATGGATTGATTCAAAATGGTCCGAGTGATCTGAGTCACAACTCTCCTTTCACCAAATTAACCTCACCTGTGACGCCAATTAAAGGATTTAAATTTCACTCCATCATGGGGAATGTGACTGAGAGTAAAGATCCTACTGTTATGTCAGATGGGATCGTGCCTTATCAGAGTGCGCATCTTAAAGGGGCACAATCTGAGATTATTATCAAAGGTGGTCACTCAATTCAGGAAACGCCTGAAGCTGTGTTGGAATTAAGACGAATCCTCAGACTTCATTTGACAGAGCTTGGAATTGCCAAATAACGATTTCCTTTAGCTTTTATCGGCCGATGTATCAAAGATGCATCGGCTTTTTGTTTTTATAGTCCCAAATGACGACTTTTGAATCCCACTCATATTTTTAATTACCTTCTCCATAAAATATTTGAGAAAAAATGGATAACGATTAGAACAAACTGGATAGCCTGACTCCCTTAATCACTGTTCAATAGATTCAAAGATAAATGAAATCAAGTGATATAAGGAGTTAGACCATGGGTTCTCGTAGCAGCATCGAATGGCATGATTTTATTGAAGGATGTATCGATTTTCGACCAGAGGATGGCGTCTATCGTATCGCACGTGACATGTTTACTGAACCAGAACTTTTTGATCTAGAAATGGAAATGATCTTTGAAAAGGTATGGATCTACGCGTGTCATGAAAGTGAAATTCCAAAACCAAATGACTTTGTCACTGTTCAAATTGGTCGCCAACCGCTCATCATTAACCGTGATAGTCAAGGTAATTTAAATGCAATGGTCAATGCCTGCGAGCACCGTGGTGCTACATTGACCCGAGTTGCTAAAGGTAATCAATCCACATTTACCTGCCCGTTCCACGCTTGGTGTTACAAATCTGATGGTCGCCTCGTAAAAGTTAAAGCTCCTGGTGAGTATTGTGATGACTTTGATAAATCATCACGAGGTCTAAAAAAAGCACGTATTGCAAGTTATAAAGGATTTGTCTTCGTTAGCTTAGATACAACAGCTACAGACACTTTAGAAGATTATTTAGGTGATACACGTGTTTTCCTTGATCTTATGGTTGAACAATCACCTACAGGTGAATTAGAAGTTTTACCAGGTAAATCAGCATATACCTTTGCAGGAAACTGGAAGCTACAAAATGAAAATGGTGTAGATGGCTACCACGTAAGTACTGTTCACTATAACTATGTCTCTACAGTTCAATATCGTCAGCAACTGAATGCTCAAAAAGGGACAGGACCAAAAGACACACTTGATTACAGTAAATTAGGTGCTGGTGATGACACAACTGATGATGGTTGGTTCTCATTTAAAAATGGTCATAACGTTTTGTTTAGTGACATGCCTAACCCAACTGTACGTCCTGGTTACGCAACTGTGATGCCATATCTGGTTGAGAAATATGGTCAAAAACGTGCTGAATGGGCAATGCACCGTCTCAGAAACTTAAACCTATATCCAAGCCTTTTCTTTATGGATCAAATCAGTTCGCAACTTCGTATTATTCGTCCAGTTGCGTGGAATAAAACTGAAGTCATTAGCCAGTGTATTGGTGTTAAAGGTGAGTCGGCTGAAGCACGTCGTAACCGTATTCGTCAATTCGAAGATTTCTTCAACGTATCGGGCTTAGGCACACCTGACGATTTAGTCGAATTCCGTGAACAACAGCGTGGTTTTCAAGCTCGTTTAGAACGCTGGAGTGACATTTCGCGCGGTTATCACAAGTGGAATTATGGCGACAGCCCGAATGCTCAAACATTAGGGATCAAACCAGTCATCACGGGTACTGAAATCACTCAAGAAGGTTTATATGTCAATCAACACCAAGTTTGGCGCGATCTCATGTTAAAAGGCTTAAAAAATAAAGCACTTAAACTCACTGAAGATACTTCTGAACCACACGAATGCCCTGCATCACAAGCGACAACTGAGGAGGCTTAATCATGACACAAGCTCTTGTACATCAAGTTTCTCAATTTTTATATGAAAAATCTGCGCTTTGTGACAACTATGAATGGGACGCATATTTAGAACTCTATGATGAAGACAGCGAATACCACATTCCACAATGGATTAGTGACCATGAATACGTCACTGATCCAAACCAAGGACTTTCGTATATCTATTATGAAAACCGTGCTGGCCTTGAAGATCGCGTATTCCGTATTGGAACTGGTAAAGCTGCATCAGCTACGCCCCTTCCGCGTCTCATGCATGCGATTCACAACATCCGTGTAAAAACACTTGAAGACGGATTATTAGAAGTTAAAGCGGGTTGGTCGACATTCTATAACCGCCAAGGTTTAGAAGGCTATTTTTACGGGCATGTCACTTATATCCTTCGTCAACATGAAGACACTTTCCACATTCGTAAACAGCACACCATTTTGTTGAATGACAAAATTGATTCTGTGCTCGACTTCTATCACGTTTAAGGAGTAAAAGAATGAGTCATTCTGTTGCACTCAACTTTGCAGATGGTAAAACGTTCTTTATCTCTGTGAATAATGATGAGCTTTTACTTGATGCTGCGTTCCGTCAAGGTATCACATTGCCTTTAGACTGCCGTGAAGGCGTTTGCGCAACCTGTCAAGGGCAATGTGAAAGTGGCAATTACACTCAAGATTATGTCGATGAAGAAGCATTAACCGAACGTGATCTGGCAGAGCGTAAAATTTTAGCTTGTCAAACACGAGTGCAATCGAATGCTGCATTCTATTTCGATCATGACTCAAGTTTCTGTAATGCTGGTGAAACACTTCAACTCGAAACCAAAGTGACTCACGTAGAATTAGTCTCTGAAACTACGGCAATCATTCATGTAGATGCCAGTCAACATACGCAGAAAATTGATTATTTACCGGGTCAATATGCTCGATTAAAAATTCCTGGTGCAAATGATTGGCGTTCTTATTCCTTTGCCAATTTACCCAATGAAGGTAATCAATTACAGTTTTTAATTCGCTTACTCCCGCAAGGTCTCATGAGTGACTATCTGCGAGATCGAGCAAAAGTTGGGGATACAATTTTACTCGAAGCACCTTTAGGAAGTTTTTATCTTCGCGAAGTGGAAAAAGAAAAGCCATTGGTCTTTGTCGCAGGAGGTACTGGATTGTCAGCATTTTTAGGAATGCTAGATCAAATTGTGAAACAACCTCAAATTCCACCAGTACATCTGTATTATGGTGTAAACAAAGAGCAAGATTTGTGTGAACAAGAAAGGTTAAAAGCATACTCAGCTAAGATTCCACACTTTGAGTATCATCCCGTAATCGGACAACCTTCTAATGATTGGACTGGAAAAAAAGGATTTATCCACGAACATTTAGATCAATCGCAATTAAGCGAATCAGCATTCGATATGTATTTGTGTGGTCCGCCACCAATGATCGATGCTGTCAAAAATTGGCTAGCTGATCACCAGATAGACAAGGGACGTGTTTACAGTGAGAAGTTTATTCAAAGTCATAGCTCAAGATAATTAAATGAGCTGATGACAATCACTAAGGACTATCGTTAATATTCTTTGCAAACGATAGTCCTTTTTTGTTCTAACGTTTGAATATATGGAAATTTTAAATGCAAAAAATAATTGTAAATGACGTTATTGATCGGGAAAAAATGTCCCCTTTACAATGGACAGTTTTCTTTCTGGGGTTTTTGGTTTTTTTCTGTGATGGATTAGACACTGGCATCTTAGGCTTTATTGCACCAGCATTGTTAGATGATTGGGGGATTTCAAAACCAGATCTAGCACCTGTGCTCAGTGCGGCCTTAGTAGGCATGTCGATCGGCGCTATTATCTCAGGACCATTATCAGATAAATTTGGACGCAAGGGTGTCATCGTAATGACGACTTTGTTGTTTTCAATTTTCACCATCATGTGTGGATTTGCTTCTAACACACAAGAACTTATGATCTATCGTTTTATTACAGGGGTCGGACTTGGTGCGGCTATGCCGAATATCAGCACAATGGTATCCGAATACATGCCTCTAAAACGTAAAGCATTCCTGACCGGATTAGCAGGTTGCGGATTTATGTTAGGGATCTCAAGTGGCGGTGTCTTATCTGCGTTCTTATTAGAGAATCAAGGGTGGGCAAATGTCATTATTATCGGCGGTGTAATCCCACTCATTGTATTGGTATTTTTGATTACCAAGTTACCTGAATCACCTCAATACCTCATCAAACAAAATCGTCAAGAAAAAGCAAAACCAATTCTTGAGAAGATTCACGGTCAAACATTTGATCAAAGTACTGTATTTGTTCTACCTGAAGCAGAAGTATTAGATCCTAAACAAAGCCCTGTTAAAATTTTGTTTAGCAAATACTTTTGGGGTTCGGCAATGCTTTGGCTGTGTTGCTTTACCAGCCTAATGGTGTTTTATCTGTTAACCAGCTGGATGCCAACTATTCTTAAAACCGCTGGATTTACAACAGAGCAGTTTAGTTTAATTGCAGCGATTTTCCCATTCGGCGGTGTAATAGGTGCATGCTTTATGGGGTGGTATATGGATAAAGTTAATCCAAATACTGTGATTAAATATTCTTATCTCGCAGCATTTGTATTGTTCTTCGTTGCAGCATTCGTAAGCCAAAGTATTGTTTTACTCGGTATTGCAATTTTCTTAATTGGCGCATTATTAGTGGGTGCTCAATCATCACTACTTCCATTAACAGCACTGTTCTACCCTTCAGTGTGCCGCGGTGTAGGTGTTTCATGGATGCATGGTATTGGTCGTATCGGTGCGATCTTAGGTGCGTTCTACGGATCACTGATTTTTACTTTTGAATTATCTCTTGCAGGTATTTTCTATGTCCTAGCAATTCCGACATTTATTTCGTTTATTGCGCTCGCATTAAAAGGACTAAAACAACCTGAATCAGCCAATACTGCAACTGCAGAGGTAACGCAGTAATCTCAACTCAGTCATTAAAAAGCCCCAATCAAGGGGCTTTTTTTTAAACCATTATTTTAAGTGTTTCACTCGGGAGAACCCCATATTTGGCTTTGTATTCTTGAGAAAATCGTCCTAAATGTCTGAATCCCCAGTCATAAGCCAATCTCGAAATGGAAATATTTGCATTGTTCTGCAGCAAAGCATGATGAATCTGTTCAAGTCTATAGTTTTTTAAATAATCCATAGGACTCATATGCAGCGCTTGTTGAAACTCACGGTATAAAGTCGATTTTGAAGTTCCCGATATCATGACTAAATCTGATGCATCCAACTCTTGATCAGCAAAACGATGGATAAACTCTCTGACCACCATGACTGGCTTCGGAAGCTGATACTCTTGGAGCGATCTTAATTCATTGGAATAATTATTCTGCTGGGTTAAAAGCAAAGCCTTAATCAAAAAACTTTCATAATCTTGAGAAAGCAGATTTAAACCATCAAAACGAGAATAATCTTGCCTGAGCGATAAACATTGTTGAATATTATTCCACCACAATCTTAGGAAGTTATCTTCACTAAATGGCATATCTGGCTCAAAAATCACCCGCTCTTTAACAGGTTTAGAAAGCAAATTGGAAAGTACAGATTTGACACTTTCTTCAGGAATCACCACTTGAAATTTTTTACAATTACGGTGAATGATGAGTTCTTGCTGATCCTGACTAGAAACAATGATTCCATTATTACTATGTGATAAATGAGTTTCTCCATTCATACGCAATGTTTGCTGTCCATGAATAGGCAAACTGATACTGTATGCACCTAGCTGCTGAATTTGAATAGATACATCTGTGCCATAACTGATACAGCCAATTGCCATTTTTTTACTCGGCAAGCGTATACCTGAATAATGAAAATCAAGCTGATCTTTACGAGCAGTTTCTAATTGATGTGAACCACAAATAAGGCTCATTAATCGTTGAGCAACATTCAATTCACGCGATGCGTGACTAAGATCCTTATGTTGGCTGAGTGTGATCATCCTGTTCACCTAGCTATTTTGAATCATGATAAATACTATAAAACATTTTTAATAATAATGTCGAAATAAAGTCTCTTCGCTTCGACTAAATATTTAAATATATTTTTGAACACAGATTAGTAAATTAAAAAATACTAATTTGGTATCTTATATTACTTAATAGGTATTTTAATTTTTTATTATTTTTCATTAACTTATATAAAATTACAATGATAAAAAATTCGGTTTTATTTGACATTCAGCGATTATAGAGATAGATTTTTAAATAACGTCCTAAGGATAGGACTGATATAAATAAATGTAATTTTTTTCAATTACCACTATAGCTATTAAATTTTAAAATTATTATTTCTGGTCTGAATATTGCTTCATTTATTTATATCGTAAATCTCATTCCATGATATCAATTTAACACTACTGTCATGGTACGGACTACTAATGAGCCAAAAGGATTCACAATGAACCAGCTTCATTCCTCTCAGCTAACTGGGCAAAATTTTAGTAATGAATCAATTTTCAACAGTCAAAACTTGGTCTTCAATCAAGCAGATTTGAGCGAAACTTGTAAAAATGTAGGGCAAATTTTTAAGCCTCATGCTCTAAAAGTGTTAAAATCAGCTAAAAATTTTAGTGCAAGCATGCATCATGTTCAAACTGGGGCTCTTTCTATCAGCCGCTTGGAATATGGCGCAGATGTATTGATCGAACCAGATCAACTTGAAAAGTTTTATCTTATTCAGATTCCTACTCGAGGCTATGCTGAAATTGAATTTGGTCAAGATAAATTTATTTCATACTCAGAAGTAGCGTCAATTATCTCACCTGACCAGTCACTCAGAATGCGCTGGCGTGCTCACTCCCCTCAACTCATTCTCAAAATTTCAAAAGATGATTTTGCACATCATTGTCAGCAACATATCGTGAAATCTGAACAAAAAAATGTAATTTTTAATCCTCGACTTGATTTTACCACCCAATCTGGTGGTTATTTTCTGCAACTTTTGAGAACCATGATGGATGCACTTAAATGTGAGCATCATCCTCTCCACCACCCACTTGCATTTAAGCAGTTTGAATCAAATCTATTTAATGCGCTTATTTATGGACAACCAAATAATGCTTTTTTTAAAGCAAATGCTCATCATGAGAAAAAATTAGCGCCCTACTTTATCAAACGTGCTGAAGCATACATTCACCACCACTTACATGAACCACTCAACATAGAAGTCTTGGCTGAACAATCAGGTGTAAGTGCACGAACACTCTTTGCAGGATTCAAAAACCATTTTGGCATTACCCCTATGGCATATTTACGTGAGCTTCGTTTTGAACAAGCTCATCTTGAACTGATGAATAATGAACATGCCACGGTCACTGATGTTGCATTTAAGTGGGGCTTTACTCATTTAGGTCGTTTTTCACAAGAGTACAAACGTCGTTATGGCGAGCTGCCATCATCAACGCGTAAGATTACACAAAATTCACTCTTCTCTTAATTTTATGTCTGTCAATAAAAAAGCCTGTGAAATCACAGGCTTTTTTGATTAGAAATGATGAATGTATCGAATTTGAAATCGATCGCCTTCAGTTCTATTTTTTGCATCATGCTCGAAATATGCATTTGCGATGACATGATTTTTTGGCGAGTGACTATACATAAGTCCAGGTCCAACTGCCCACACACTTTCTTTGCGACCATCGACTTTTACACCATCAACTTTAGTATCGGTAAGCTGTTTTAAATAGTACCCACTTAAACCCAATCGAATCTGATCATGTACAGCATATTCAGATGCTAGGTTAATGTGTACTGCTTGCCCCGCTTGGATGTCATCAGCAGCACCAAAACCATAAGTTGGATCATCATTTTTAAAATTATACAAATAATGAGCGCGTGTCGAAGCTGTCCATTTCGGATTAAACCAATACGTTGCAGCCCAATATGGATTGAAGGAAAATGCATTATTACCCGGATTAATATCACGGTTTTGCTGATATTCCCCTGTTGGCAAATTTATCTGTAATTCTATTCGATGGACAAATTTTGGTCCCTGTTCACCCATGACTGGATCAAACTGGAGAAATGGACCAATCATCAAATCTCCAAATCCACTTTTAGCTTTTAAGGCTTGATTATTTAAACCATCGTCAACACTTATTTTACTTAAATAAGGGATAAGTAAATTCAGACCTAGACTTGAATGAGCAGTCGGTTTATAGGTCGACATGTAACTTAATTGCTCGACAATCACTTGATAATTTAAATCTGTTTTGGGCAGCGGAAGCTTTTGTCCACTCGTATCTCTCAACTTATCACTGTCATAATGTTGAAAATACGTTTGCGAATACCAACCAGGTCCAGCTGGTAGTCCACCATCTAGAAAGCTGGTCATACCCAAATTCACAGTCGGTAAATCATAAGCAAAAACATGTGATGAATTTGCTGTAGTAAACAAGGTTAAAGTACTTAATATAATTTTATTTTTCATGTGTATTTCCCATAAAAAAACCACGATTGTTCATCGTGGTTTTTAAAGCAATGATTAAAGGTCTGGATGGCTCGCTGCAATTTGGTAACGACCAGCATGAAACACTAAGGGCTCACCAGCAGTTTGTTGATATTTTTGAATTTCACCGATAAAAATCAAGTGATCGCCACCTTCGTATTGCTGTACATTTTTACAGACAAGTGTAGCAAGTGCTTCGTTCAGTAATGGAACACCTGTATCACATTCACCATGATCAACTGTGGCAAACTTATCTTGTGCACCACGGGCAAAATGGGTAGAAAGCTGATGCTGCTCCTTCGTTAACATATGAACTGCAAAGTGCTCAGCTGCAACAAAATCGGGCAAACTTGGTGCTGTTTTCGACAAGCTCCACAACACAAGCGGTGGATCTAATGACAACGAAGAAAATGAATTGGCTGTCATACCCACTTTTCGTCCATCCGTTCCACGTGTGGTGATTACGGTAACACCTGTGGCAAACTGACCAAGAAGATTACGAATCTCGCGAGGATTACTGATGTCAATCTCTTGCAGATTAATTTTATCTAATACATCCATTTTTAACACCTCAGTTCCATCAAGCCACTTGAGAAACTTGATCTGTTTCTAATAATTCTTTCGCTGCGTTTTCGTCAAACCACCACGGTGAAAAGTTACGTGGATCATCAAAATTATTAACGATCTGAGAAGCTAAATTGTGATTTTGAGAGGCTGCACCTAGTAGCTCAACAACATGAGGTCGAGGTGGAACCAATAAACTATTTGTCCAGCTCACGACTTTTTCAGCATATGACCAATATTTCTCAAACGTTGACTCCATCCAATCTTCAGTAAACGCTTGATTACCGTGTGCTAAGATCGCATCGAAATAAACCTTGCTACACTTAGCTGCATTATTTGATCCTTGACCTGTGATTGGATCATTCACCACCAATGCATCTGCCATACCAAATATTTTTTTACCAGAAGCCAATGTCATGACAGGTTTACGTACTGTTGGCGGGAATCGTCCTGCTAAATATCCTCCATGATCTGTCAGCGTCACGTCTTGACAACGCTCATATTCCCACGGCAAATGTTGTTTCAGAATTTCTAAGCTTTTATTTAAATGTTCTTCTGGTGTTTTAACTTCAGCCCAGCAATCCATAGGACCATTAGGAATCCCTTCAAAAACCATAATGTCACATGGACCATTTACTGTAAGCGCAGGAAAACAAAAATACTCACCCACCCCAGGAATAATATTAAAGCTCACTCTCGAGTATGGCGAAATTGGCTTCATTCCATTCACATAAGTCAAAGCCAATGCACGCTGAGGTTTGTCAAAAGTGCTACGTTCTGCGTCACGTACAAACTCTTTAACCACTTCACCTTTACCCGCAGCCAAGAGCACTAATTCATACTCGTCAGCCAAATGTTCTAATTCGTTTAGACCGACGTCTTGGAGAACAAACTTGCCTCCACGGCGCTGAAACTCTTCAAGCCAATAAGGCATCTTGACACGTTGATCAACAGATTGAGCATAACGCTCTAATCGCGCACTCCATTTAAATGCTCTTTCACCACTTGCTGGATCAACCAAAGCAAAACTAATACCTTCTACCGCTGGACAATGCTCTTCCCAAAAATTTAATCCTAAATCACGTTCAGTCTGTAACGCAGTATGGAACATACATTGACTAGACATGACTTTACCTTGACGAATCTCATCAGGAGTTTTATTCGACAAAATCGTGATGTCATATCCCTTATCAAGCAGTCCTAATCCAAGTTGAAGTCCTGACTGACCTGCACCAACAATTGCAATTTTTCTCATCTTTATTCTCCAATATTTAATTTATTCTGCTAAACGTGGTATTGCGGGTTGATTCGTTTCAGGCCCCATGACTGAATACCCACCATCTACCGCATAGTCTGCGCCAGTCACAAAACTTGCAGCATCCGACAATAAGAATGTCACTACATTTGCCACTTCTGCCGGATTACCCAAACGTCCCAAGAGATGATAATCACTTGCTACAGCATCAGCTTTCGCACGATTTTGTCCACTCACTTCAGAAATCACTCTCGACCAAGTCCAACCTGGTGAAACTGAGTTGACACGGATACCATCTGGCGCAAAATCCATTGCCATCGATTTGGTCAGTTGTAAAATTGCCGCTTTAGAAACTGGATATAACCAACGTCCCGTTTGAGCGCATTGCGCTGAAATCGAGGTGAAATTCACCACTGACCCTTTATTTTTTTGCAAATCTTCATATACGGCACGCGTTAGCTCAACAATAGACACCAAATTGATATCTAATGCTTTTAACCAATCTGATCGTGGTGATTTGAAACCATCATCAAGATAGGTACATGCCAAGTTCACTAAATAACTGACTTCACCTAGATGATTTCTAATGCTGTTCACCGCTTCATGAATTGCGATGTCTGAAGTTAGATCAGTTTGTATAAACATCACTTCATAAGGATGTTGCGCAGCTATGGTTTTTCCGTAGTCATCAATGTCTAAAATGGCAACTTTAGCCCCTAAATTCACGAGACTTTGAACCACAGCCTGTCCAATCAACGTTGATCCACCACTGACAATGGCAACTTTATCTTTAATATTTAATTCCATTTTTTGCCCCATATATTTTGATTATTCGATTGGCTTACCAGCACTCGACTCCCAACTTGGCATCAAGCCATTTGAAGGAATATCTTCATCTAAAAGTTTTTTCGCTGTTTCTACACCTGCAACAGGCAATCCTTCTGGATTAAGTAATCCGATTTGGACAAGTACAGAAGCTTGATCCCAATAAATATGTTCGTGACAAAGTTTTGGACCTCTAAACTGAATGACCCCCAACATTGGAATTTCGACATATTTTCCAGTCGGTTTTACACCTGGTAATAACCAATCAATTTCAGTGTCGTGAGTGAAACTCATGATGAATTCATCCACAACCTGAGTAGATCCCACAGTTCTAGAAATTGAGGTGATTTTCATATCTTGAGGGTTTTGATGTACAAAATGATATCGATAGAATCGCGCTAACTGGCTATATCCCACACCACCTGTCAATGTTGGAATGTGATTCACATATGGTTGAGCGACCATCGTTGCCATGGTTGCTGGTACATCGCGCGTGTCGAACTCATGTCTGATATGCTCTTCCCACAATGCAACTAAGTCATAGTGAGGGCCAACCGTTTCATGTAATGCTGTTACGGTACGTTCATGGGCAAATCGCGCCGATGGTTTGTGATAATGATCGCTGTTCGGTCGTGCAAATGCGTGATCAACACCTTCATAAACATAAGCATGAATATGTTTAAATTGTGCGCATGCTTCAGTAATTTGATTTCGCGCTTCAGCTGGACAGAATTGATCAAGTTCAGCCATGTGTAGCACAAGCTTACCCTTCACATTCGAGAGTTCATCGAGCGCTTTTTCAATGCCTACACCGTAGTAAGCAACCGAACACGCTAAGTTATCAATACGGCATGCAGCCAAATATGCAAGCTTTCCACCAAGACAATATCCAACCACTGACTGACCCGTAGTCGTGTCACACGCATCTAAAGTCGTTAAAAAATCTAAACTTTCACGAATATCATTTACACCCTGATCTTCATCATATTGCTGATAAAGTTGAAAAGCTTTTTCAAAATCCTCAGGTGTATAACCTAAATCAATGTTTGGTGCAGTACGCCAAAATAGATCAGGGACTAAAACGGTATAGCCTTCCTCTGCGAGAAAGTCAGCTTTTGCTCGCATCGCTGCATTGATACCAAATATTTCATGACACAATACAATCCCTGGACCTTTCTTAGCTTCTGGGACTGCCAAATACCCTGAATAGCGATTCCCCGATTTGGTAGTGATCTCAATCGTTTGACCTGTCATTTTTTCTTCCCTAAGACATCGAATATGATCTGATCATGAAATGAAATGCGATAACAAACTGTCCAAAAGATGCGGAGACTATCCAGAGACTGCTGATTCTTTACACAAAGAATTTGCATAAATGGATATCGAATTTAATTATTCAATGAACGAAATTGAGTCGTTGGTTATAATATTGGTTCGACTCATTTATTTTTTGCTAAAAATAGATCTTATAATCGATTTACGCATTTTTTCTCATGCTAAGCTTGAGCAGTACTTCTTCGTTTCAAAATTTAACTACAGGTTTTTTTCAAAGATGACTTTAGATCAATCCAATATCGATCTTTCAACATTGACGCCAATGATGCAGCAATACATGACGGTGAAATTACAGCACCCGCATTCGTTAATGTTCTATCGTATGGGTGATTTCTACGAGTTATTTTTTGACGATGCGCATAAAGCCGCCAAAATTTTAGGGATTACGTTAACCCACCGCGGTAAAGCGAATGGACAACCGATACCCATGGCTGGAGTTCCGTATCATGCAGCAGAAGGATACTTAGCGCGTTTAGTTAAAAAAGGTGAAACCGTTGTTATTTGTGAACAACTTGGGGAAGTCACTGGTAAAGGACCTGTCGAACGTGGTGTAGTCAGAATTATTACACCGGGTACATTGACAGACGATGCATTGCTGAATGACTATCAGAGTTCAAATTTAGTATCCATCTGTATTAAATCTGATGAAATTGGTATCGCCCTATTAGATCTCAGTGCAGGTATTTTTAAAGTCCAACAACAAAATTTTCAAGCTGAACAACTTCCTCTGGAACTCGCACGTCTTATGCCAAGTGAAGTTTTGATTGATGAAGATTTCAAGCATCCAGAAGTGGTTGAACAGATTAAGCAAATCCTTGATTGTCCCGTTACAAAACGCCCAAATGTAGACTTCAATCTGAATAATGCGCAAAAAACTTTATGTGATCAATTCGCCGTAAGTACTTTATCTGGTTTTGGAATTGAACATCTTGAGTTGGCGAAAGCAGCTGCGGCAGCTTTAATTCATTATGCTAAAGATACCCAAAAAACAGCTTTGCCACATATTCGTTCAATTCGACTTGAACAAAGCTCCGATTTTATCGCTCTTGATCCTGTGACGCGACGAAATCTAGAGATCATTGATCCTTTGTTTGAGCATGGCACTTCATTATTTGATTTGACCAACCAATGTCAAACGGCTATGGGTAGCCGACTACTTAGTCGAACCCTAATGCAACCGATTCGTGATACTGCGTTGTTAGATCAGCGTTTAGATGCGATACAAACAATACTCTCTGGCTATCATGAAGCTCCAATTCGTCTGGTATTAAAAGAAATCAGTGATATCGAACGCGTACTCAGCCGTGTGGCATTAGGAAGTGCGCGACCACGTGATTTAGTGCAACTACGTCAAGCCTGTGCTCAGATTCCGTATTTACGCCATGCATTAGCACCGATGACCTCAACACCGCAATCCGCTTTAATCAATCAATTGAATGAGGAATTGGGTGACTTTAATGGTTTACATCATCGCCTCATGTCAGCCATTGTGGAAAACCCACCTGTTCTACTCAGAGATGGCAATGTCATTGCAAATGGTTTTGATCATGAATTGGATGAACTTCGTCAAATACGCGATCATGCAGGACAATTTTTAATTGATTTAGAAATCAAAGAAAGAGAAACAACAGGTGTAAACACACTAAAAATCGGTTATAACCGAGTGAGTGGGTATTATATTGAATTAACCAGAGCGCAAGCAGAACAAGCTCCTGCCCATTATATTCGTCGTCAAACATTAAAAAATGCTGAACGTTATATCACCCCTGAGTTGAAGTCTTTCGAAGATAAAGTGCTTTCAAGCGAATCACGTGCATTGGCTCGTGAAAAACTTTTGTTTGAAATGTTATTGGATGAATTACGTCAAGATATTGCCAATCTTCAAATGATGGCGAGCGCTATTGCTCAACTGGATGTACTGACAAACTTCGCACATCTATCAAGATTATATAATTGGAATCGTCCGGAATTTAGCCCTGAAATTGGAATACACATTCAAGCAGGACGCCATCCCGTTGTTGAATCACTGATTAAAACGCCTTACACCCCAAATGATACTTATTTAGATGTACAGCATCGTATGTCGATTATTACAGGCCCAAATATGGGTGGTAAATCCACATTCATGCGTCAGACGGCGTTAATTACGCTCTTGGCATATTGCGGTAGCTTCGTTCCAGCGAAATCTGCCAAATTGGGACCTATTGATCGGATCTTTACGCGTATCGGTTCAGCAGACGATCTTTCTTCAGGCAAATCTACATTTATGGTGGAAATGACGGAAACTTCTCAAATTTTACATCATGCCACTCAACAATCTTTGGTATTAATGGACGAAGTGGGTCGTGGTACAAGTACTTATGATGGTTTGTCATTAGCTTGGGCTTGTGTCCTTGATTTGACGCATCGCATTAAATGTTTATGTCTTTTTGCAACGCACTATTTTGAATTAACAGAATTAGGCATGGATCCGTGTATTGATAATTATCATGTCACTGCGCAAGAAGTGAATGGTCATCTCATCTTATTGCATAAGGTTCAAAAAGGTCCTGCAAGTCAAAGTCATGGTTTACAGGTCGCTAAACTAGCAGGTATTCCTCAAAACGTGATTAAAGAGGCTCAAGCTAAACTTAAAAAACTAGAGAAACTCCAACTGCAAACCCAACCTGTGCAAAAAGATTTGTTCTCTCAAGATTTATTTTCAAATAGTGAACCTGTAGAAAAAATTATTGAAGTTGAAAAAGTGGTTGAAATTCATCAACCTTCTCAAGTTGAACAACTTCTTTCAGAAATTATTGTAGATGACTTAAGTCCAAGACAGGCTTTAGACCAACTCTACCAACTCAAACAATTACTCCAAAAATCTTAGTTCAAGCACACTCAATCAATAAGCCAGCGATCTGCTGGCTTTTTTTAATCATGATTTTTGAAATCAGAGGTAGAATGCCTGAGAATTTGCAAATTAGTACGATCTCATCATAAATATTACTGATTTAGTAGCATCCCCTATATTAAATATCAAGAAAAGGAATTGTTAGTTTCGTTCAATTTGCCTAAAATACAGCATTCGTTATTAGAACCATATTTTTTAGGTAGCTGACGCCATGACCTTTGTTGTCACTGAAAATTGTATTAAATGTAAGTATCAAGACTGCGTAGAAGTTTGCCCAGTTGACTGTTTCTATGAAGGTCCAAACTTTCTAGTCATTAATCCAGATGAGTGTATTGACTGCGCGTTATGTGAGCCTGAATGCCCTGCTAATGCCATTTTCTCGGAAGATGAACTGCCTGAAGGTCAAGAAGTCTTTATCGAACTCAATGCTGAACTTGCTGAAAAATGGCCAAACATTACTCAGATTGGTGATCAACCAGCTGACCGTGAAGAATGGAATGGCAAACCAAACAAATTGCAATATTTAGAAAAATAATCAATGAGAGATCAGCTTCGGCTGATCTTTTTTATACCCAATTGGTACATTTATTTGCAATTTATACGCATTCTTGATAATCAATTAGCATAAAATAGAAACTTATTTGCTTTAGTAAAATTTATTTATAATGAAATTAATTTTGAAGGGCTTGTGCTCAATCAGTGCAATATCGTTGATATTGATTGGATGTACGTCCTCCCCTCAAAAAGGACGAACAATCGTCACCAATGATGGTCAACGCATATATATTCCACAAGAAAAAATAACCTATGAACGTCCAGCGCGACCAAAAGTCATGCCGAACTCTTATCGTGTTTGGCTGATACAAGGTAATAACCAAGCTCAAGCACGAGAATATGAACAATACTTAGAACGTAATAATGTTGGCAATATTATCCCAAGTTTTGAATTATTTAAATCAGCACGTGCTTGGCAGAAATGTGGTAAATCTGAATATATGGTTCCAAACCGTGAGCTATGGTCGAATCAGTTACCAACACTGAAAGTATTTAAATATCTCGTTGCAGCAAGGATTTTAACTGATTTTGAGGTTACATCTGTATATCGTGACCTTCCATTAAATCAGTGTGCTGGTGGCGCAGGTTCGTCTCGACACTTGTATAACTCAGCCATTGATTTCAGAATCGGTCCTGAATTTCCTCAGGCTGAAGATTATGCATTCATCGAAAATTCTAAATTTAAATTGTGCCAATTTTGGCAAAATTATGGTCAAAGCTTAAATATGGGCTTAGGTTTGTATGCGACTGGTCAAATACATATTGATACTCAAGGTTACCGAACTTGGGGACCCGATCTGACTCGAAATACATCTTTATGCCATTACTAATTTTAGATGATCACATTTAATTAAGAGGTCTTTGACCTCTTTTTTTTTGACTGATTTTTCAGCATCAAAGCATCAGAAATTTGCACATTCACTCGAAACGATTACAATGCACTGAACTCCCTACAGGTACTCAGTTATGCAACAACAATGGTCAGATATTGATGCTTATATTGAATCTCATCTGATGCCAGAAGATCCAATTTTAACTCAGACTCTACAAAATACAGCTGATAAGGGTTTTCCTGACCATCTAGCAGTTGCTGCTAACCAAGGCATGTTATTACAAATGTTGATTCAAATGAATCAGTGTAAGCGTGTGTTAGAGCTTGGAACCTTTGCGGCTTATAGCACCATGTGGCTAGCAAGAGCTCTTCCTGAGGATGGATATATTCTCACGATCGAGGGTCGTGATACACATGCAGCACTCGGTCAAGAAAATATCGACAATGCGAAATTAAAGCAAACGGTTGAATTAAAAGTCGGTCGCGCTGCGGATATTCTCAAATCTTTACCTGAAAATTTTGAGCCATTTGACTTTATATTTATTGATGCTGATAAACAAAGTTACCCAGAGTATTTAGAACTATCACTTAAATTTTCACGCTCAGGTACCATTATTTTTTTAGATAATGTGATTCGCGCTGGTGATATTCTGGATGAAAAAAATGTCAAACCAAGCATCGAAGGTATCCGTGAAATGTACCGCCTCATGCAGAATCATCCTCGACTACTGTCGAGTACAGCCTTACAAACCGTCGGCAGTAAAGGACATGATGGTTTTGCACTGGCGATTGTCAAATAAATCTTAATAGCAGTCATTAGTATCACTTAAAGGAGTATTCATCAGTTTGAATACTCCTTTTTCTTGCGCTAAAACCCTGAAAAAGTTATCCCCGATTCCTGTTTGTATTCCTGTGGATAAAAATAAAATATTATGACAAACACTTGATTTTAATATACTTTAATTAAAAGATTATAAAATAATCAAACCAGATAACCCTACTATTCTAAAAACTTATCCACCTTCTATCAGTAAATTTTTTCCGATATTTATCAAGTAAGATTAATCAAAACTGATTGATCATTTAGCGACCAACAATGGAACGACTGAATTTCTAAATATATTGGTCGTAATACTGCCCAAGAAAAATTGTTTTACTTTACTGCGACTATAAGCGCCTAGCACGATTAATTGAATTTGATGTTGTTGCTGATAATCTAAAATATTCTCAGCGACATCTCCAAAACGGTATTCAACAACCACATCCAATCCAGCTTCACGTAAATACTGAGCTGGGATATCAAGAATTTCAGGATGATCACCCACATAAAGCAAATGACACTGAAGTGTTCTTAATAAATCACTTTTAGCAACACGATGCATCATCTCTTTACAAGTCTGAGAATCTTCATAGGCGAAAATAAAACGTGTTGGGGGCTTAAAGGTTTCACCAACAGTTAGAACCGTACAACGAGCACCACGAATAAAATTCTCTACATTACTCCCTAAAATTTTGTGTTTTTCCGCGGAGCGCTCACCTACTCGACCAATAATCGCAATATCATTTTCATTTAAAACATTGAAACTCTGTTCGAGGAAATCGCCTTTTTCTTGAATTTTTATCGGCGTAATACCATATTTTTCTTCAATCACTTCTGAAATATGTGAAAGAAGATTATTACTATAATCTAAAGCTAATTCACTTTGTTTTTGTTCTAATTCCGCGAGTTCTTTTAAGAGCATCGCATTACTTTCAAATCCAATCACACCACTAATTTCACCCAGATGATAACTTGCAGGATAGTAATCTAAAACCTGTAAAAGGACTAACTCACGTTTAGTTCGATCCGCAATCCAGGCTGCTGCTTCAGCTAAGGCATGAATACATGGGGATGAATCAATACACGCAATTACACGGTTCATGATTGCCTCACTTTGACATGATGTCTGATTGTTCTTTTCTTTAAACTATCATAGCTTTCGGGCAAATGAACATGGTTTATGTAATTTAATTCAATCTTTCGCGTTACGAATTATTCACGCATTCGTATAAATTGAGCTGGATTCCCTGCAACAACTTCTCTTGCCTGAATATCTTGAGTCACCATACTATTCATACCTACAATCACCTGTTCATATATGGTCACGCCATCTTTTATACCCACATGCGCCCCTAACCAAACATCACGATGAATCTCAATGCCTTTTGAGCGTACTGCTTGCTGGTAAATAGGTTGATCTAAACTCATGCCATGATCAAAGGCATAAAGATGACAATAAGCTGCGATCCGTACTTGGTCATGAATCTTAATCCCAACGCGTCCACCATCTAAAATACAATGATGATTAATGGCGACTTCAGACCCAATTTCTAAAGGACCATGCAAGGTACAATCCGCGGCAATAAAAGTATTATCCCCAATAATAATCTTCCGACCACGCTCAGCAAAAATATGGGCTAAAGGGGAAATGAAACAATTTTTCCCAATTTCAACAGTCTCCATATCCATTAAATAGGCTTGATAATCTTTTTGCCAAGCTTCTGCCCATTCACGATGCTTTGCCTTGAGTGACCAATATAACCAAGGCATGTAATTCAAACGATGTTTATGCTGTTCTCGGTACTTGAGTAAAGGATCATGTTCCGTCACGTTCGACATCCTCTATATTCAATTGCTCACGTCCACGAGTCACATCTTGGATTTTCAGTTTAAACGGCTCAATTTCATGAATTTGCATACGTGCAGTAATCAATACTCCAGAATCAACATATTCTTCAATATATTCAATTTTTTGTTGATTTAACTCATATTGAAAAATAGACCACTCATTAAATTGGCATTTAAAATTTACAGTTTTCTTATCGATGAGTTCAATTTTTTCGACCTGTAATAAGCATTGCCCTGCTACACCTCCGTATGCTCGTACCAAGCCTCCAGTTCCGAGTTTGATACCACCATACCAGCGGTTTACCAATACAATAATATTAGTGAGCTCATTCCCTTCAATCGTTGCAAGTATGGGTCTTCCAGCTGTTCCTGTAGGTTCTCCATCATCATTAAAACGGACTTGATGCCCAATTTTCCATGCCCAGCATTGATGGGTCGTCGAGGCATCAAAATACTGGTTTAAAAATTCTTTTACATCCTGTTCATTTTCCACAGGTGCGGTGATCGCCTGAAAACGGCTTTTCTTAATATCTTCTTCATAGATATAAGTCTGAGCAAGAGTAAATGGCATGGTAAATTACAAAGGTTGAACTCAAATACATTATGCGTGATTCAATCATATTAAAAAACCCAATCAAAACATCATTGATTGGGTTTTAAACAGACTGAAAAAATAGAGATTATCGTTCGCGTAACGCTTCTTTCGCCTTATTGAATGGTTTCAACAGGTATTCAAGAATCGTTTTTTGACCTGTCTTAATATCAACCGTTGATACCATACCCGGCGTGATTGGGAAAGCTTGCCCAGCTTTGTTATAAAGCTTGTCTGAATCAGTACGAATATACACACGATAATAGAATTGATCTTGTTTAACTTCATCACGTAGCGTATCAGGAGAAATGACTGTTACCTCTCCTTTCAAGCCACCGTAGATTGAATAATCGTAAGCAGTGATTTTAACTAAAGCTTCCTGTCCAGGATGAATAAATGCAATATCACGCGGTGAAATTCGCGCCTCAATTAAAAGTTGTTCATCTAAAGGGACAATGGTCATCAACTTACCATTCTGAGGAATAACACCACCCAAAGTCATCACATCAATTTCTTTCACTACACCGCGGACTGGTGCTTTAAAGATTGTACGATTCAGACTATCAGATTTACCTTTGATCACTTGTTGTTGAGTTTCGACATCAGTGCTCGCCTTAGATAACTCTTCGCGTGCCTGCACATAGTACTGGTTACGAATATCGTTAATTTGGTTGGTCAATTCATTTGCTTGACGTTTTAAACGTAAAACTTCAACTTCACTCGCAGCACCTTTGGCAACAAGCGGTTCTGTCATTCTCAATTCTTGCTGAACTAACGTAAGTGCTTGCGTTAAGCCAGCAATAGATTCTTCCATATTGGCACGTCTAGAACGATAAAGCTGAGTTTCTTCAGCAACCAATTTTGGAATTTTTTGAACTGATTCTGGAAATACCAGTGGACCACCATTCACTTCCGCACGTAAACGCGCAGCTGTTGCTTGCGATGACAGTAGTAACGATTCTGATTCACCCACATTTGAAGCAAATCGTGTCGGATCAAGTTGAGCAAGGGTTTGCCCTTTTTCAACAATATCACCTTCTTTAACTTCAAGTTTGGTTAGAATCCCGCCCTCTAAAGATTGAATCACTTGTTCCTTAGAAGTTGGAACCACTTTACCTGTACCATTAGAAACTTCTTCAAGTTTGAAAATAGCTGCCCAAATAATGAGTGCAAGCAAACCCAGACCAATAATCCAAATCGTAATACTGACCTTCGGTAATGGTGGCTCTAACTGAGACACTTTTAATGAACGTTGTTGTTTTAATTCTTCGCTCATGATTTAGCCCCTGAATTTGCTTGTTGCTGGCCAGAATTATTTAAAATTTGATCACGTGGGCCATCCATAACGATACGACCATCATTCACCACAATAATACGATCCACTAACTCTAAAACTGCACGGCGGTGGGTTGCCACAACCAATGTGCGATGTCCAAGCCAGTTCTTCATATGATCAATTAATTGTTTTTCAGATACATCATCAATCGCAGCTGTAGGCTCATCTAACAACAGAATATTTGGCTGACAAATGAGGAGTCTTGACAATAAAAGTGCCTGACGCTGTCCACCTGAGAAGCCGACACCACCTTCTAAAATAATATGATCTAGTCCTTCTTTCTTTTCTTGAATGAAGTTGAGTGCACCTGTTACAGCAAGTGCTTTTAATAAATCATCATCGGTAGCTAATGGTGCACCTAACGTTAAATTTTCTCTGACTGTACCAAAGAATAGGTGCGCATTTTGATTCAACAAACCTACGTCACGACGAACGTCCGATGGGTCCAACAAGGTAATATCAATATTATCTAATTGAACTTTACCTTGAACTGCGGTTTGCATACCTGAAAGTAATTGAAGAATGGTCGATTTACCTGCACCGTTACGCCCAAGAATCGCAATTTTTTCACCTGGTTTAATTTCAAGTTTAGGAATCACAACACTTGGTTTAGGATCTTCTTCGCCGTATTTAAAGACCACACCATTTAATTCATAATGACCATTGAGCACTGATCGCTGAATCAATTGTGAACGCTCAGGATGGTCAACCTGTTTACTCATTAATTCATCAAGACTTTCTTTCGCCGTTTTGGCTTGCTGATAACGACCAAGAACACCAGTTACCTGTGCAATTGGCGCTAACATACGTGATGATAGAATCGAACATGCCACTAACGCACCAGTGGTCATTTCTCCATCCATTACCGCAAAACAACCCACCAATACTACAATTGCAAAGGTCAATCCCTGTAATTTTTGAGTCCAAAGATTCAATACGCCTACAATTTTACGTTGTTTCATGCTGATAGAAGCTGAAACATCATTCATGTGATTCCACTGATTTTGAAAGCGGGACTCTGCACGTAGCAGTTTAATATCTTCAATACCTTGAACAGCTTCAACGAGAATCGCATTTCGTATTGATGACTCACGCATACCCTCTTTAGCCAATTGCGCTAATTTTTTTTGCGCCAAAAGCCCTGGAATAATCATCAGCGGTACAACCACCAAAATTACCCAGAAAAGATTGCCACCAATAAGCCAAAAAATACCAAGGAACAGGAAGAAGAATGGTAAATCAGCAAAGGCGGTAATTGTTGTAGATGTTACAAGCTCACGCACACCTTCTAGTTCACGAATTTGTGAAATAAACGTTCCCGTGGATTTAGATCGTTCACTATTTTTAATACGTAAAGCATGACCAAAGACCCGATCCGAGACTCTTAAATCCGCACGCTTACCAATCATATCTGAAAGAATTAATCGTGAGTATTTCAATGCGAATTCAAAGATTGCAGCAAGTAATACACCACCTGCCAGCACCCACAAGGTTGGAATAGATTGTGCTGGAATAACTCGGTCATACACATTCATCGAGAAGACGATTGTCGCGAGTGCTAATACGTTTGCAAGCAATGATGCAAACATAATATCGATATAGCGTTTCCAATCGCGTAATACAATTTCCCAAAACCAGTTTTTTTCATATGGTTTAATGTATTCGTCAATACGCGCATCAGGTACTGAGGTTTCTGGTCTTAAAATATAGACTGAGTCGATGACATCTAATAATGTATCTACTGAAAATGTCTGCGCTAACCCTTCATCACCGCTCAGTTGAACACTTGCGTTACCTTGTGCATCTGCACGATCAATGACGCCAACTTGCCCATCTTTAAATCCGACCAATACCGGTAAACGCCACGGATTTAAAATATCAGGGCTAAAATCCACTTTACGGACATGTAAACCTACTTGGCGTGTCATAATTGCCAAGATGTCATCGACTGACTGGTTCTGATTCCAATTTAGTTCTAAGCGAATACGTTCAGCAGAGGTTTCAATTCGATAATGACGTGCAACCGTCAGGACACCTTGTAACCATGGTTGATAATTTATTCTTGTATTCATGGTTTCAATTCTACCCCTTGAATGGTCAAATTATTAAGTTGATATACATCGCGGCTCTTACCAGAAGCGGCAATATATTGAACTAAGTTTTCATAAATATCATAACGTGCAGTTTCAATATCTGAATTCGAACGGTGAATCGCTTGCTCAGCATTTAAAAGATCAACAGCTGTACGAGTGCCAAGTTTATATTGTTCTTGATATAACTCTTTCGTTCTGACTGATGTCGCTTGTTGATCAATCAATACTTTCATTTGTCGCTGTTTACTTTCTACTTGCTCTTGAGCACGACGAATTTCATCAATTGTTTCTAAATAAACTGCATTTACTTTTGCTTTGGCAGCTTCTTCTGCAAACGATGCCGCACGACTGCGTGAACTAATTGCACCACCTTGGAAGAAAGTACTATTTGCTTCAAGCATAATAGAACTATCTGTTCCATCGTCTTGATTGTTATTAGGATTACGTCCGTTGACTGCTTGACTCAATGTACCTTTAACATTTAACGTAGGATAACGACTCAATTGAGTTTGTTTTTTTTCTAATTCTGCAACATCAACTTCAGCTTTGGCAGCCATCATTTTCGGAATTTCGTTAAACTTTGGCTCTGAATAAATATCTGAAGCCTTAATTAAACTCTCAGGTATCTCCCAGTTATATTTTGATATATCTGTTCCCATCAAAGTTCTAAGTCGTTGTTTAAATACATTGAGCTGTGTTTCTTGCAGAATTAAATTTGATTGTGCAGATTCATAATATGATTGCGCTTGAATTGGATCGGCCTGACTGCTGATACCTGCCTCTGCACGTAAGTTAGCAATTTCTCGGATTCGTGATATACCAGCAATTTGCTCACGTGCAATACGTGTAATTTCTTCATATCGCTTAATATTCACAATGGCAGAAGCCACTTCAAGAGCAATTTGGTCAATTGTGACAAGAACTTGAGCTTGGCTCAACTGTAACTTGGCTTCTTCTGTACTCACTAGTGATTTTTGTTTACCAAAGTCAAAAAGTAGTTGTGTCGCATTGACATTAAATAATTGACGCCCTCTTTCTCCTGAAGTCATATCTCCAGTTGAAACACCTGCACTCAACTGTGGGTAATAACCGGCTTTAGCAACATCAATAAATGCATTTTGTGATGCGAGTGAAGAAACACTTTGTGTCACTTCAGGATGTCTAGCTACTGCAATCTTAATCGCATCGTATAAGCTTAACGTTTGTTTATCAGCCGTACCATTCACAAGTGGCATCAAAGATACTGGAGCACTAGGCGAAGCCTGTGTCGTTATCACAGGCAATTGTTCGACCTGTTTAGGATCAAAGCTAAAATCACTCAGTTCATTTAACTTAACTTGTCTAAAGTCATCATCAGCTTTAGGTTTAAAAAACTGATCCATATTTGATTTTAATGCAGTTAAACTGAATTTTTTCTTTGCTTGAGGTTCAGCATTCACCGTATTGTATTTTTGTTCAGAGACGACTTGATCAGCTTTAGGCTTAATATTTACAACTGGCTTAATCGACTGCGATTGTTCAGATATTTTCGCTTTCTGCTCTATTGGTTTTGAATAAACAATTGTAGGTTTATTTACAGCCAAAGCACTAGTCTGTTGCTGAACGATCAAGTTTGGACGCTCAATTACATTCTGTGTTTCTAACTTATTATGAGAACCTGATTTAAAAGGCCAAAAAGCTTTGGCTTTAGATACAAGACTTTGACGATGTTCAACTTTCGCTACAGTTGAAGGTGGAGCTTGTAGCAAGTTGTTTTGGCTGTTAATTTGTTGATCATTAACAATCTTCGGTTTTGGTGTACTAGACACTTTCAATGAAGATTCACTCACCGATTTTTGTAAAGTCGGTGTCAAAACTTTTGTATTTGAAACATTGCCAGTAGCTTGGTGATGACCCTCATCCAACTTAGTTTTATCTTTGCCTATATTCCCAATAAATGTAAAGAGTTTACTTTTTGGTTTTTCTGTTTTGTCTTCTGAAACCGATGTTTCATTTTCTAGTAATTTTGCGTGTTGCGCGTCAATTAAAGATTCTGTTAGTTGATTTTGGATCTTTGGTTTAAGCGGTTTTAAAACCTGACGAGTGTCTTTAGTAGCGGGTTGTACAGTAGATGAAATAGTAGGTTTTAGAACATTTGGCGCTGAAGCCTCTTCAATATCCTGCTTTACCTTTGGCAGCAATACTTTTGGTTCAGATGCCGCTTTTTCACGCTTAACAAATGCAAAGAAAGATTTCTTTTGAGTCTTTACCTTCGACTCATTCTGAGACTGCGAATTAGATAAAGGTATAGTGTTAACTTGAGCAATTTCATTTTCGACTATGTCGTCTAAATCAGGAACTTGTTCAATAACTTTAGGAACAAGAACCTGTTCTTTCACTTGCTCTTTCGAGATTTTGGATTTCGATTGGAATAATTTAAAACGTGGCTTTTCAAGCTGTTCAGGTATATCTTCAACAGTCTTTTTTTCCAAACTAAAATTGATTTTGGGTTTTTGTAATTCTGCTGATAGTGCACGTTGGGTATCGTCAATTGCTAGAGGAGCGATTGCATCTTCAGCATGTACTTGTGTCGCACATAAACTGATCGCAAACAGCGTGATATACCCCATATCCTTCTGACTTAATTGATGTTTAGCCACTTGTAATCTCTATTAAAAAGTGTGAACTACGTCACATAAAATCAATCGTATTCTACAATGATTTTTATATTATTTCTGCGTCAATTGTAAACTTACGATTTGTTTGAGTTAATTTACAGTCTAAATATCTATAAAACAACATTATTTTATAGATATCACACTATTTTTTTAAACTGTGAAATCATCACCTAAATAAACTTTACGGACAGTTTCATCCATAAGTACTTGATCTGGTGTTCCTTCCGCAATGACAGATCCTTCGCTGACAATATAAGCATGCTCACAAATCGCGAGCGTTTCGCGAACGTTATGATCTGTAATAAGCACACCTATTCCTCGTTCTTTTAAATTGCGAATGATATCTTTGATATCACCTACAGAAATTGGATCTACCCCAGCAAAAGGCTCATCAAGGAGCATAAACTTAGGATCTGCGGCTAATGCTCGAGCGATTTCAGCACGGCGACGTTCCCCCCCTGACACACTCATCCCCAAAGAATCTTTAATATGTGTAATTTTAAAGTCTTCTAATAACTCTTGAAGTCTCTCTTTACGTTGTTGCTTATTAAGATCCTTGCGCGTTTCAAGAATCGCCATAATATTATCTGAAATACTCAATTTACGAAAAATTGAAGCCTCTTGTGGCAAATAACCAATTCCATGACGAGCACGCTCATGCATTGCAAGATCCGAAAGATCAAGATTATCTAAATGAATTTCACCTTTGTCCATTCGAACCAGTCCGACTACCATGTAAAAGCTTGTCGTTTTTCCCGCCCCGTTCGGTCCAAGCAAACCAACAATTTGACCACTCTGCATACTAAATGAAACATCTTTCACCACCCAGCGTTTACTATAAACTTTGGCAAGATGTTTAATTTTTAATGTTTGGATTGGTGATTCATCGACGCTCATTAATCACGTACTCCAGAGAATGATTTTGAGGCAGAAGGAGGAATTATAATTTGTACGCGACCTTTTGAACTACCCGTTTCACTACTGCCACCGCCTACAACTTCGATATCCCCCTTATTCATACTGTAACGCAAAGTGTTCCCACGAATACTTGCGCCATCTTGATACAAATATGCATTGCCCGACAAAGTAATAATGCCTGTATCAGCGTTATATACAATTTTAGAGGCTTCACCACGTGCAATGCCACGTTTAGACTCTAATTGTTGTTGGAACTTTGCAGGAGAACCTGACGCATTTACCGAGCTAATTTGGCGATTGGCATTGAGATTAGCAACTATAGAGGCTGCATTTAACTTGAAAGTACCTTGTTCAACAGAAACATTCCCCACATAGGTCGTTATACCTGTTTTGTCATTATAGGTCGCACGATCAGCTAAAAGCATGATGGGTTGATTACGATCACTTGGCAATGCAAATGCCATAACAGAAATAGAACTGAGTGCCACCATTGCTATTGCTTTAAGCATTTTCGAACCTGATAAATAAGAAGGTTTAGTTTGGTGCATACTTTCCTCGAATATTTTTAAAATCGTACTGACCTTCATTCAAATCTGCTTCTAAGCCTTGGCTGACAAAATCTGCATTTGGTGTTTGTACAGTAACTTGCTCAGATGTTTCAAGCTTTCTTGTTTTTGGATATCCTGTAAGCGCATCGGTTCGAAAAACCATTTTGCCCATTTCTCCTTGCTTGGTTGCAACAACATCTCCAGATAACACAATCTTCTCATTGTCATTGAAACCATGTGCTTGTTTAGCATAAAACGTAGCGTCTTCTACATTATCAGTAAACATGCTGGCATTTAAATTCTGCAAACTTGATGTTTTCTGTTTCATATCTTGGTTCAGCTCATCCACTGTAGCCTTAACATAAAGCATGCCTTTTTCATCAGTTTGCAAAAGATTAATATTCTTTGCTGAATATGTCATCGATTGAGCGGATGAACCCTCTAATTTTTTCCCTTTACCGCTGTAATAATAATAGCCACCACTTATAGCAGCGACAATAACAGCAGTAATGTATAAAACTTTAGTATCCATAAATCATCAACTATATTCAGCGTTCATATCAACTGTGTATTAATGCGTTACAGCCAAATATTTTTCAAGAAGTTCATGGTAAACCCCTTTTGACAACAATAACATGTCACAAATTTCACGCACAGCGCCACGACCACCATAAGCTTGGGTTACAAGGTCTGCACGACGACGAACTTCAACATGACCATTTGGCACTGTTACTTTCATTCCCGCAATCGCAAAAGCTGATAAATCTGGCCAATCATCCCCCATATACAAGCAATCTTCTGGTTTTAAACCCAGTTGCGTACAAGCTTGCTGTAAGGCAGTCCCTTTGTCTTCACGCCCCTGATAAACTAAGTCTACACCTAAATCATTCATACGCTTTGTCACAATATTGCTTTGGCGACCGGTAATAATGACAACTTTAATTCCAGCTTGCTGAACAAGTTTCATCCCAAGTCCATCACGAATATCAAATGACTTAATTTCATCACCTGAGTTCGTCAACGTTACAAAACCATCACTTAGAATACCATCCACATCCAAAACCAACGCTTCGATATGTCGTGCTTGTTCTAACAATACATAAGATGCCATGAATTAATTTACCCCAGCTTGAATTAAATCGTGCATGCTAATCACACCAATCACTTGTTTGGCATCATTGACTACTACAAATTGATTGATTTTTTTAGCATTCATTTGCTCTAGCGCTTCAACCGCTCTTGCTTCTTGTGAAATGGTTAGAGGATTTTCAATCATAACCTTTGATACAGCAAGATTAACATCAAAACCTTGTTGCTTATCAATGAGACGTCGCAAGTCACCATCCGTAAATATACCTAACAAAACATCATTTTCATCCACAATTGTGGTTAATCCGAGACGTTTGTTAGATATTTCGTATAGAACTTTATTCATTGGTGTATCTGGTGAAACTTTTGGTAGAGATTCACCCACGTGCATCAGATGTTTAACATGCAACAGTAATCGTTTACCGAGTGCACCAGCTGGATGCGACATCGCAAAATCATTTGCAGTAAATCCACGTGCTTCAAGTAAAGCAACCGCTAAAGCATCACCTAAAGCTAAAGTCGCTGTCGTGCTTGAAGTTGGTGCCAAACCTAATGGGCATGCCTCTTGAATATGACCAAGTGTGAGCGCAACATCAGCGTTCTGTGGCATTGGTCCACGGTCATCACCTGAAATTGTAATCAGTGGCACACCCAAATGTTTGATGAGTGGCATTAACATCATGATTTCGTCACTTTTACCAGAGTTCGAAATCGCGATCAGTACATCTCCACGCACTAACATCCCTAGATCACCATGGCCAGCTTCACCTGGATGCATAAAGAAAGACGGCGTTCCTGTTGATGCAAATGTTGCAGCCATTTTTCGACCGATATGACCAGATTTCCCCATACCAGTGACCACTAAACGACCTTGACACTGTAGGATAATTTGACATGCTTGGGAAAAACGATCATCAATCTGATTGGATAGTACCGATAAAGCTTGACGCTCAATCTCCAAGGTTTCTTTTGCAACCTTTTGAAAATCAATTGGATATATAGTATTTTCAGAATTCAAATCTGGGCACCTTGAGGCTGGATTCAGCCACAATTTCAATCATTAAATTATTCTTCATATATTAACATAAGCATGCAAGTATCTTTTTCTTAAATGTATAAATTTCATTTGCATAGATTTTTTACGCATAAAACTTTGTGAAAGATAAGCCTTAGGTTAAGATGAACCACCATTTTTTTAGCTTTTTGAAGACCTATGCAACCATTTGTTCTATATAACTCAGAGCAACGAAAAAAAGTTGAGTTTGTACCACGCAAAGAAGGACATATTGATATGTATGTCTGTGGGATGACAGTTTACGACTACTGTCATATCGGTCATGCTCGGGTTATGGTTGCATTTGACTATATTATTCGTTTTCTTCGTAGCCAAGGTTGGAAAGTTAAATATATTCGCAATATTACTGACATTGATGACAAAATCATTGCACGTGCAAATGAAAATGGTGAAAGCATTACAGCACTCACTGATCGCTTTATTCAGGCAATGAATGAAGATGCTGCCAATTTAGGATGCTTGGCACCTGATGAAGCACCACGTGCGACAGAGTACATCGATCAAATGCAAAATATGATTGGTACTTTGGTCAATAATGGCACTGCATATCCTGCGTCAAACGGCGATGTGTACTTCGAAGTTGAAAAATTTAAAAAATACGGGCGTCTGTCTGGTCGTAAACTCGAAGACATGCAAGCAGGTGCTTCCGAACGAGTCGATGTTGAAGTTGAAAAGAAACATCCTTTCGATTTTGTGCTATGGAAGCATGCAAAAGAAAATGAACCTTCTTGGAAATCTCCTTGGGGGAATGGTCGTCCAGGTTGGCATATCGAATGTTCAGCAATGTCTACATGTTGCCTTGGTAATCATTTTGATATCCATGGTGGTGGTTCTGACTTAACCTTCCCCCATCACGAAAATGAAATCGCACAAAGTGAAGCTGCAACTGGCGAACAATATGTAAACTATTGGATGCACGTAGGCTTTATCAATGTCGATGGTGAAAAAATGTCTAAATCTTTAGGCAATTTTTTCACGATTCGCGATGTCATGGAAAAATTCCATCCTGAAGTTATTCGTTACTTTATCGTTTCATCACACTATCGTAGCCCTGTGAATTTTTCTGATACTGCGCTTAAAGAAGCTAAAAACACATTAAGTCGTTTTTATCATTCATTTAAAGCATATCAACAGATATATGGTGCCGAAATTAATTCGCAATACGATGAAGCACTCGTTGAAAAGTTTAATGCAGCAATGCGGGATGATTTCAACACATCAGAAGCGATTGCGGTACTGTTTGAAATCAATAAAGAATTAAATCGTGCCGTAAAAGACGAACTTGCTGAACAGGCGGCCATATATTATGCCACCTTGCGCCATCTGACCAATATCTTAGGTCTTGTTCAACATAATGTTGATGAATTCCTAAAATCAGATATTGGTCAAGAAAGCTCATCTTTGAGTAATGATGAAATTGAAGATCTCATCCAACAACGCAAAGATGCCAAGAAAGAGAAAAACTTTGCACGTGCAGATGAGATTCGCCAAAATCTTCTTGATCAAGGCATTGTACTTGAAGATACGCGTCAAGGAACTTTATGGCGACGTGCTGATTAATTCATCAATTAAGTTTTGGAAGTGTTGACAGGGTGTGCAAAATCACTATAATTCACACCATATTGCGGGAATAGCTCAGTTGGTAGAGCACAACCTTGCCAAGGTTGGGGTCGCGAGTTCGAGTCTCGTTTCCCGCTCCAAAATTTTAAAAGCCTCAATCGAAAGATTGAGGCTTTTTTTTATTGACTTAAATTCTCAAATAAAGTCGACCTAGATTAAATTATTTGAATGAGTCAATTGAACACTTCAACAATACAGGTAACAGACAAATTATTTTAAAAAATGAGATTTAAATGAAAGGTTAGAAACCAAAAATTTAGAAATCGATTACTGTATTAATGCAAAACAATAGTTTCAGCTATTATAGTTAGTAATAGTCTTGCACATATTAATTTTAAGGCACTGAAAAATTAGGTCCAAACACGGAATCAGTTCTTAGTAATGCTAATGCATGGGAGGGCTACGCTAATGAAACTGAAATGTTCTGTCAGTCAAGCATTTTCTTTTTAAAGTCTAATCACCAACTAAATAGTTCAACCGTGATACTTACTCATATATGGAAACACGTAGCAAATACAAATAAGCTAGAATACACATTAGCAATTCGTTTTGGATTAGAACATGATGTTCACCACATGAGAATCTATTATCTGCAATAAGCTACCACACAAGAATTTACGTTCTCTTTCAGAAATATTTAAAAAAAGTGTTGTGAAAGAAGCAACATTAATCTTTGCAGAATTTAAAAGTCATGAGTTTAAAACCAGGTTTGGAAAACTTTCGCTATTCAAGATCTGATTGGACTCAAAGGGACTTTAGATGATCTTAATATTAGTGTTGTAATGGCTAGTGCGGCAGTATTATAGATAAAAAATAGTGGTGAAAAAATCAACCGAGCAATGTGTAAATTACTCTTCAACCAAGATTATAATTCAAAAATGCTCAAGGTTTTAGCTGAACAAGGAATTTATCCTGATGCTTAAAAATTCACATTTATTAATAGTTACTATTTTAACTGCTGCATTGTTTGCTACTGGATGTAATTCATCGCCTTCACTTCAACAAGAAGTGGATATTCAAGCAAGTTTTTTACCTACAATGTTACGTATTGATGGAAATATTTTTGCTTTAGCTAATCAAACCTCCCCAAATAATTTAACAATGGAGTTATTCGAATCTACTCTTCTAAAAGCAACTCTGCTTCGTAAGTATGAAAAAGAAGCCAAAAATAACTTCAGTCTAGAAAAAGATCGTAATCCTGTTGAGCTTAACTCTATGTGCTTAATGACTAAATTTCTACTCAATAAATCTTATATTGAAAAAGCTAATTTAAACTCGGAGTTCTATGAAGATATTTATGGTTGGATTAATACCAAAAATAAACTTTGGTCAAATTTATTAAAAGATACTACCGCTGGAACGTTTGAATATCCATGTATCGTAAAACAATCAAATATCCCGAACTAGTTCATTCTTATGTTGCAATTAAGCACTTATAAAGTGCTTTTTTATTGACTTAGATTCTCAAATAAAGTCGACCTAGATTAAATTATTGGAAGGAGAAAAGAGAAGCTAGCCGACCAAAGTCAAAGTTGCTCCACGCGCAATCACTCTCGAACTTGAACAGGTTTTCATCTTACATTCACGCTTTTTTTGATAATATTAATTACTTTAATGCTCTTTTTTAGGCTAAAAGCATGAGATTAAATGCTGACTTCTCTCAACCTGTAATAATTACTCCAGAGGATTATCAATGGATTCAATCCCCAAGAGGCGAAGTTAAACGAATGATGTTTGATCGTGTTGGCTTAGAACAAGCAAGAGCAACCAGCCTAGTTGAGTTCCCTTCAAATTCTCAGTTCCCAGAGCATCAACACCCCTTCGGTGAAGAAGTTCTAGTGTTAAACGGGACTTTTACTGAAGATGATCATCAGCACTATCCATCTGGATGGTATATGCGAAATCCTCACCTTTCTAAACATATTGTCTCGAGCTTAGATGGATGTCTGATCTTGGTGAAACTCATGCAAATGTCTGAAGAAGAAAAAGTAGCTACCCGAATTGATACTCGTGACGAGCGAAACTGGACCTATTTTAACAACAGAAAGATTTGCCAACTGTTTCAATCTGAGCATGAACACACCTTTCTCGAAAAACTCGAAAGCCAACAATTTTTCGAATCAACATATCATAACGGTATTGAAATTTTCATTATCAAAGGTAAATTGGTGATGAATGAACGAAATTATTCAGCCGGTTCGTGGATGAGGTTTCCGATTCAACATCGTATTGAAATCAAAGCAGGTGGTTCTGGCGCTTTGATTTATGTAAAAAAAGATCATTTAAAAAATATATAAACCCAAAAAAACCCAATACATTATTGGGTTTTTAAGCTAGTGCATTGATTAAGACTCATCATATGCGCTTTTTTTCCAGACACCCATATCAATAAGCTTCTGAATTTGCTTATCAATCACTTCTGCTTTATATTCGTCGTGATGTCCCTGTTTTTGCTGTAAATACAAATTTTTAGGATATATATTATTTTTATAAATTAATTGTGCGCATTCTGCACGTATATCTTTCATCCAATTGGTCACCTGAGCGTGTGTACGATGATAACGAAGTGCCTCAATATCGACTACACCAGTCACATAGGTAGATCCATTAGTATCATGCTGTTTACCCACAATTTTACCCTTATGGTCCACAATCATAGAAAGACCACCACCACAATCGATCGGTGCTAATGTATTTTCATCAAGATACATCCCACCAATATTAGGTGCTACTACATACATATTATTTTCTAAAGCACGAGCACGATTGGAGATTTCAAATACATCATTTTCAGTAAATGAAGCTGGTAAAGATGCACGATAGACCACTTCAGCACCATTCATCGCTAGGCCTCGACCATTTTCTGGAAAATTACCTTCCATTGCCATCATGATGCCCAATCGACCAATTTCCGTATCAACTACTGGCCAAAATGATTGAAGCTCTTCGCCATATTTTTTTACCCACTCATCATACAAATCATGAGGTGATGCTGAACGCTCGCATGGCAATAAAGCAGACATTTTGTGGTGTTTTAAAATAATTTCGCCTTGAGGATTTATAATAAATCCGACATTGAACATAATGCCTGGCCAATCCTCATTTTTAGCTTTGGCTTGCGCCATGATAAAAACATTATGCTTTTTAGCTAATTCACCTAAACGATCTGTTTCAGGGCCTGGTATATCGATCGCACCATCATCCAAGAATTCTTGAATATCAACATCGAGTGCTTCATCGTTGAAGCCCTGTAATGCTCCCTCTGGGAGAACCAACAGTCTTACTGGAATATCTAAAGAACTCAACCATAATGCACCGGATGTAAGTTCCTCTAAATGAGAGATATTTTTCATAATATCTGCTCTACAACTTGTGCCCCATATTGTTGGAACTAATCCTACTACACCATAAGGTTTGATCATTTTGTTTTCCTCTAAATCCATTCAGTTTTTTTAATGTACTTAAAAATTATCAGTGTGCTGATAATTATGCAAGTTCAAAAACCAAATAATTTAGAAAATTATTCTTCATTAATTTTTTTCATCCATTTCCTTACAATTCTTATTTCACTTTCACTAAAACCATCGACTAAAGAATCTTCTAAACGATCAATAGCATCACCACAATCTTCCATAAGTTTTTTCCCTAAATCTGTTATCTCAATTAATTGAATTTTCTTATTCGTAGAATGAGAAGTTTTGTAGAGAATATTTTGTTTTTCTAATTTTGAGATCATCAAATTTACTGTTTGCGGTGTTAATGAAGCAAAACGTGCTATTTCCGCATTTGTGAAACCTGGGTAAGTCAAAATAATTTTCAAAATTGTGAACTGTGGTGGAGTGATTGAATATTCAGCAAGTACACGCTCCATTTTTAAACGATATACATGGGATGTCTTTCTTAATAAAAATCCAAGGTAACCCGATTCATTATCAAATATTTCAGGTGAATTCGTATTTTTTTTAAACATACCTATTGCCCTTTTATAAAATCATAAATATTATCAGTATGCTGATAAAAAGTATTTGAGTTTAACTTTGCATTATATATGACTAATGCTGCTGAAATTTGAATACCTAGTCACAGTTTAGCTAAAAAAATAATGGAATAAAAATCAAACCCTTAAGGATATAGGATACGAAAATGCAGAATACTCTAATGCTGAAGAACCCGCTTCGGTCAAAAAAAATACGAGATACGCTTGGTACGTAGTCACACTATGTATGTTGGCTTATATATTTTCTTATATTGATCGACAAATTTTAGTCTTGATGATTGAACCGATCAAAGCAGATTTAAATTTAACTGATACTCAGTTTAGTCTATTGCACGGTTTAGCTTTTTCCCTATTTTACGCATTTATGGGATTGCCTATCGCTTATTTAGCAGACCGATTTTCCCGACCAAAAATTATTGCAATTGGCATTATTTTTTGGAGCTTAGCAACAGCGGCTTGTGGTCTAAGTAAAAACTTCATTCAACTTTTTCTTTCAAGAATGGGGATCGGCATTGGTGAAGCAGCATTATCACCCGCAGCATATTCCATGTTTAGTGATATGTTCAGTAAAGATAAATTAGGTAAAGCCGTTGGTATTTACTCCATTGGTTCTTTTATCGGTGGAGGGATGGCTTTTCTCGTTGGCGGCTATGTGATCAGCTTATTAAAAGATGCAGCGTTTATTGATGTTCCTCTACTCGGCATGATGAAGGCTTGGCAAGTTGCCTTTATTCTTGTTGGATTGCCAGGTATTTTTATTGGTCTTTTATTTATTTTGACAGTAAGAGATCCGCAACGAACAGGACAAAAACTCGATGCCTCAGGCAATGTCGTAAAAGTTAAATTTACGGATTCGTTTAAATTCTTAAAAAAGCACAGTAAGACATTTACTTGTCACTATATGGGCTTCACATTCTATGCAATGGCATTGTTTTGTGTCATGAGCTGGTCACCTGCATTTTATATGCGTAACTTTGGTCTAAGTCCTGTTGAAACAGGTTATATGTTAGGAACGATTCTACTTATCGCAAACACATCTGGCGTTTTCTTTGCAGGCTGGTTAACTGATTATCTGACAAGTAAAGGTCGACGTGATGCTGCAATGTATGCTGGTTATTTAGGTGGTTTAGGAATTATCTTACCGATTATTAGCTATACATTAGTAGACTCACTGTGGTTATCTGTTGCTATTTTTACAGTGGCTATGTTCTTTGCATCTTTCCCAATGCCAACCTCAACAGCAGCTATGCAAATTTTAGCTCCAAATCAATTACGAGCTCAAATTTCTGCAATTTTCTTGTTAATCAGCAGCTTAATCGGTTTAGGTATTGGAACAACTTTAGTCGCATTAATTACCGATAAAGTATTCGGAGATACCAACATGGTGGGTTATTCAATTTCAATCGTAGGTGGGTTCTCAGCGCTATTGACGATTATTTTACTTAAAACAGGATGTAAACATTTTGTGAAAAGTCTAGATGTAGAAAAAGATGAAATGGTCAGATAAGACGTGATTTGAGCAAAATAGCATAAAACCATTTTCTTAAATCTAAGCTCAAATTTGGTTTATTTTGGAAAAAGAACTCGAACATCTGTTCGAGTTCTTTTTTCACAACTGAAAGCCAGTAATGATTAAACTAATTAGAAGGCGAGAAAAAATAATCAACGTCTACTTCTTGCAAGCCAAAGCCGCATTATGATGATTACCCATGTCCGATGCCCGATTAAATAAAAATAAATGACGTACCCCGTGTCAGGTCAAGGCTTTCAACATTTTTCGTTTGAAGAGCAGATTATTCTCCCTCAACAACTTGAATAAAAATCACTCTCAAATTTACTAAAATGCGTTCAGGACTGCTGAATAAGGAAAACTCACTTCCAGAAGCTGATTTAACTTAACTCATTCAAAGTGTGATTATTGTTTGAAGATATGATGCCGAACCATATAGCGCTAACAAAAAAAGAATATTGTTTAGGTGATCAATCAGATGAGTGCGTAATTATTATTTATACTCATCTCTGAATCAGATTCAGTCTTACAACTTTTGAGTAATCGCAAAAAAAAGACTCGGCCTTAAAAGTCCGAGTCAGGTTGTAGTCAAATATTGAACATTTTTTAAGAAAGATTTACTTTTTGAATACCATTTCTACCTGGGAAATCCTTGGCTAAAGATCGGGCATTAGGCATTTTTAACCATAATCTTAATAATTTTCTTCGCTTTGAGATGTCTTCATCATCTACAAATGACGATCGTGAATGCATTACACAATAGTTATTACAGAACTGCATATCACCCGGTTCAAGCATCATATCTAGTCTGAGATCAGGATCTTGTATGTACTGATCGAAAATATCAAGTGCATCGACTTGAACTCTGGATAAAGGGATTCCTTTTCGCTCATGCCCAAGTTCAATATAAGCTCTTAAATAGCGACAGCTTAATTTGTTTTCATAATAACTAAAAATTGGTGTCAAGGTAGGTTCTAGATCTCCCAAATGATCACAATATGTTGGATGATAATAATAACCAAGATATTCAGGATAATTTTCTAAAATTCTATTGTAGACTGTGGCAGCACTGACGAGACTACTCAATCCTCCACTCTTTGCTTTTCTAATTGATAGCAATCCAACTACGTCAGATAAGTCAGTGTGGTAAGGGAGATATGCGTTTGTTTCATAAACTCGCGTTGATTTGTTGTTAAGATCACCAACGTTTTCTACTTTACCCAATAAATCGCCTTTAGGATTTTGGGTAACGGGTTGACCCATATACATGCCAATTAAATAGTAAATAATCGCCAATTGGCGTTCACTAAATTTAGAGACATCTAAACCTTTTAATAGAAAGAAACCATATCCATTCTCAAGCTCATCGGCATATTTTTTAAATTCAGATAAAACTTGTGAATTATTAATCGTTAAATGCGTGTTATTCAATTGATCAATTTCTAGATCTTGTTGTTCTATCAATCGCAAATTTTGGCTTAATTCATGAAGCATTTCTTCGCTTAAATAATAAATCCAATCTGTCTGATTTTTTAGGTCTTTGCCCACCCATGCCGACTTATGACTGATTTTTTCTTTTAATATCGTATTCATCGCAATCTATCCCTGAACTAGTGTTTATTTTCCTGCATTTTTCGAACCATTGCATTAAAAAATTTATCTGCAAAAGCACTTTCTTGAATTAACATTTGAGTTAAGTCTGCACACTTCTGTTTTACGATATGATCTAATTCAACATCGTCACCACGCATTGAATCCGCTTGGCATTGTATTTCTGCGGCTCGTTGAACTGTCCAGAGTAGGAAAAAAGCTTTTTCAATCGTACTCTCTCCCACAGCTACACCATGATTTCTAAGTACCAGAATGTGATGATCACCTAAACTTTTGATCATTCTTTGTTTTTCTTCTTCGAATAGAGTAATGCCTTCAAAGGCGTGATAACCTACCCGCCCATATAACTGCGCACCATAAAAATTGTCATTTTTAAAGCCATCTTTCTTTTGTGCAATGGCACTGATTGGTGTGGTATGTGTATGTATTAAACATCGAATATCATCACGAGCACCATGAACAGCACTATGTAAAGCAAATCCTGCAGGATTGGCATCATATTCAGAATGAATCACTTTATTACCGTTTAAATCTACTTTTAATAAATTTTCGGGTGTGATTTCCGTATAGTTCAAGCCGAAAGGATTTACTAAATAATAGTGTTCAGCTCCTGGTAAGCGCGCTGAGACATGATTAAAAATTGTTTCCGTCCAACCAAAATAATCAATAAGGTGATAACAATTCGCTAATTTAACTCTGAGCGCCCATTCAGCTTCAGAGACATTCAATACATTATTTTTCATCTTCATTATTCCTTGTTCTGGCTTGTTCGCTTAAATAGACCGTTAATTCATATATAAGTTTGGATGTCGGCATCGGACATTCATAAGCATCTGCCAATTCAAATACAGCTTCTGCAATGGGTGCTAACTCTAAAGGGCGATGATTTTTGTAGTCATGCCACATTGATGTATATGTTTCCCCCATCTCTGAACCCAATTTTAAAAATGTGTTTGGGTCGATATTGATACGAGCGCCATAGCAAGCCGCAACAGCTCGAACTTCATATAAAATTTGTTGCGTAATTCGAGTTAAATTGTGATCAGCATAAATTTTACTTAGCGGAGCATCAGCCACAACCGATAATGGATTGGAGCTCAAGTTAGCCATAACCTTGGTCCAAATTTGATCTCGGATGTTCTCTACGCGTCGTGCTTCGATACTTGTATTTTCAAACAATTCAACAAGCGCATCTAATCGTTCAGTCATTTGATGAGTCGGCTCACCAAAGATCAACAAATATGGATTGTCTGATTTAACCTCATTTCCATTGACACTTTGCGCTGTAATAAATACGACAGCGCCAATTAAATGTTCTAATGGAAAATGGTCATTTAAAACGCCCTGTTGATCTAAACAATTTATGCTTGAATGTTCAGAGTTATTCTCTAAACCGTAAAAATACCAAAAGGGTATTCCATTCATTAACGGCACGATGACTGTCGCGTTATGCATATAACGCTTCAGCTGAGTTGAAATTTCATATAAAGCGTTAAACTTCGTTGCTATAAAGATAAAATCCTGTTTTTCAATGCATTCTTCAGTATCCACAATTCGAGATGGATGTACTTGAAATTCACCCAGTACATCTTTTAAATGAATCCCTTTTTGCTTTAGCTTTTCGACTTTTTCCCCTCGCGCTAGAACAGTGACTTGGTGTCCTGCTAGCGTTAATCTAGCAGCAACTACACAGCCTATGGCTCCAGCACCATATACCAAAATTTTTTTTGACATCCATTCAAATCCCTGAAAATCGTATGATTTGTTATGTTCTATATAGCTAATACGTCTTGATGCTTACTATTAATTCCTAAGTAACTTTCGATGATTCTTGGATCTTCAACTAAATCAGAGCCCCTTCCTTCCATTGATAGTTCTCCCATTTCAAGGACATAAGCATAATCTGCAAGTTTTAAAGCAGCTCTGGCATTCTGCTCAACTAACAAGATAGACACGCCATGTCCTCTTAATTGGTCAATGACCTTAAAAATTTCTCGAGTGATGAGTGGTGCTAATCCCAAACTCGGCTCATCAAGCATCAACAATTTAGGTTTAGCCATGAGTGCACGACCCACTGCAAGCATTTGTCGTTCACCACCAGAAAGTGTTCCTGCTTGCTGAGATCGTCTTTCTTTCAAACGAGGAAAAATGTCATACACTTCATCTAAAGTGCTGAAAATTTCTTTGTCTCTTTGGCGATAGCGTTGAAAAGCGCCAAGCATAAGATTGTCTTCAATAGACATTGTTCCAAATAACTCCCGTTTTTCAGGCACTAATCCGAGCCCATGAATGACCATTTGCTCAACCTGTGGACATTGCTCCACATGCCCATCGAAATCGACGTGTCCTTTAGAACCCAGCACCCCCATAATTGCAGACAATAAAGTTGTTTTACCCGCACCATTTGGACCAACAACAGAAACAATTTGGCCTTGATTAACACGCATATTAAAATTTGAAAGCGCTTCGACTTTTCCGTAAGCAACACTCAAATTATTTACTTCTAGCAGAGGCGTGCCCTCTTGATTTCCAAGCATTGTGATCATGCAGCACCTCCTAAATAAGCTTCCAATACAGCTTCATTTTTTTGAATTTCTTCTGGTAATCCTTCAGCAATTTTTTGACCGAACTCCATGACCACAATTCGGTCTGCGAGATTCATGACAAAGTCCATATCATGCTCGACCAAGAGAATCGCCATACCTTCAGCACGTAATTTGGCTAGAAGTTCAGCTAAGGCTTGTTTCTCTTTAAATCTTAATCCTGCTGCGGGCTCATCAAGTAGTAATAAGCTTGGGTTCGCACATAAAGCACGTGCAATTTCTAAAATACGTTGCTGCCCGAGTGCTAAACTGCCAGCTTCGACATACAAATATTCTCCAAGCCCTACACGTTCTAGTTGATATTTAGCCTCATTGAGAAGTTCATTTTCTTCAACTCGATCAAGAAGTAACATGGATGAGATGACACTTTTTTCTCCGCGCAAATGAGCACCTATGGCTGTATTTTCTAATACTGTCATTTCAGGCAAGATTTTTACGTGTTGGAATGTGCGACTTAATCCTAATTTGGCAATTTCTCTGGATGGTATGCCATTTATTTTTTTACCTTTAAATAAAACTTCACCGCTTGTTGGAACATCTACACCTGATATTTGATTGAACATGGTACTTTTACCAGCACCATTCGGACCAATTAAAGCGAGAACCTCTCCAGCGTGAATTTTCAGATTCATTTCATTGTTCGCAACTAAGCCACCAAATTTTTTCGTGATGTTCTTCGCATCTAATATCAATTCACCCTTGTTGATTTGATTGTCTGCTTTGTCCATTTGAGGAATGGGGTGGATTGAAGGATATAAATCTACAGGCTTATATTTATTTGGGATCAACTTAGTAATAAATGACCAAATCCCTGATGGTGCTTTTTGCATCAATACAACAATGATTAATCCAAATACGATTGTTTCATAATGACCTTGTCCGCCAAAAATAATAGGCAAAGCATCTTGCAACCATTGGCGTACCATGGTGAATATGCCTGCACCTAATATTGCACCCCAAATACTACCGACACCGCCTAACAACGCCATAAACAAGTAGTCGATACCCATTTGGAGTCCAAAAGGTGTCGGGTTAATAAAAGTTTGCGTGTGTGCATAAAGCCACCCTGAAATTGATGCAAAAATTGCAGCAATCACAAAGATGATCATTTTTGCTCTAAACGTATTTACTCCCATAGACTCAGCCATTACTTGTCCGCCTTTCAAAGCGCGGATTGCTCGACCCTCTCGAGAATTTAAAAGATTTTTTGTCAAAATAATGGCAATAAATACAATGAGCCAAATGAGGTAGAACATTTTATTGCCATTATCAAAGGCAAATCCTGCGATAGAGATAGAGGGAATATTCGAAATTCCAGAATGCCCACCTAAAGTTTCAATGGTCGAAAAGAAATAATAAAGTGAAATGCCCCAAGCGATCGTACCTAAAGGCAGATAATGCCCTGAAAGTTTTAGTGTTAAGCCACCCACCAAAATCGCAGATGCGACTGTAATGACTATTCCGAGCAGAAGTCCAAACCAAGGATTGCCTCCTGTCCATGCGAGGAAACTTGGTAATTGTTCAGTCACAGTTAAGTAAGCAGTTGCGTATGCGCCAATTCCAACTAAGGCTGCTTGACCAAATGTAGTCATGCCTCCAACGCCTGTCACCAATACAAGACCTAACACGACTAATGCATTTAGACCAATATAGTTCAATAAAGTGACTTGATAGGTCGGTAAAAAAAATGGGCTGATGAATACAATTAGCGCAAATATAAAGAAATAAGTTTTTGATTTCATTCTTCATCCTCCTCAACATGACGAGTTGTGAGTGATTTCCAAAGTAAGAAAGGAATAATTAATGTAAAGACGATGATTTCTTTGTAATCACTTGCCCAAAACATGGAGAAAGACTCAATAACACCAACAATCACGGCACCAATTGCTGCGACTGGGAAGCTGATTAGTCCTCCAATGATTGCCCCTACAAATCCCTTCAGACTTAAAATAAATCCTGAGTCGTAATACAGGGTTGTGATCGGTGCAATTAAAATGCCTGATAACGTTCCGATAAATGTAGCTAAAACAAAAGTCAGTTTGCCCGCAAAGATTGGAGAAATACCCATGAGCTGTGCACCGACTCGATTGACAGCAGTTGCATGCAAAGCCTTACCATAGAGTGTTTTTTCAAAGAAATACCAAAGCACTAAAATCATCACAAAGAATGAAACGATAATGATCAAAGTTTGACTGCTTAAAACAAGAGTCCCAATCTCAAAGCTTTTGTCACTAAACGGTTGTGTTTGAGCACCATTTGGACCGAATATCACGAGTCCTAAACCGACTAATGCCACATGAACCGCTATCGACACGATCAATAAAACTAAAGGTTTGGCTGCCACTAAAGGTTGAAAAAAAGTGCGATACATTTGAGGACCAAGCGGTGTAATCACAGCCAAAGTCAATAAAACTTGAATTGGCATTGGAAGCGTCGCTAAAGGTAGTGTGTACATCGCGATAACGATCAAAGAAATATAAATCAATGACGCAATAAAAATTTTGATATTAAATATTTGATTTTTAAAAAATTTAGCGTATAAATCCAGACTTGTATTGACAATAAAAAACGCAACGACCAGCCAAACTATTAAGCTTGGAATACCTGCTTGAATGGATGCCAAAGTCAATGCACCAAATACAGCAAATTCACCCAATGGAATAAGTAATATCCGAGTGACAGTAAAAACTAAAATGATACATAGCGCTAATAATGCATAAATAGCACCACTGGTAATACCATCCTGCCCCAAAATTAACGCGATATTTAAATCCATAACATCTTCCTACCCTTTTTTGAGGATGAATTTACCTAGAGCGATATATGCATATCGCTCTGAGTTCATTTATGAAAAGCTAAATTTACTTCAGTAGTTTCCACTGACCATTTTTAACAATGATCATTTCACGCCCACGCTTGTCAAATCCACTATGATCAGATGGGCTCATGTTATACACGCCTTGAGTTCCTGCGACTTCTTTTGTAGATTCCAATGCATCACGTAGAGCTTCACGGAATTGCACGGTGCCAGGCTTTGCTTTTTTCAAAGCAGTCGGTACAGCTTTTTCAAGCAAAATACCTGCGTCATACACATTTGCCCCGAAGGTTGCAGGTGTTTGTTTATATTTTGCTTTATAATCATTGATATATTTAGTAGCAATTTTCTTAGAAGGATGTGTATTAGATACTTCATTTAAAACAAGCATTAAACTGGCAGCTAAAATCGTATTTTCTACTTTCTTGCCACCCATTTTTAAATATTGATCTAAAGCCGCACCATGCGTTTGATAAATTTGCCCTCGATAGCCTCGATCATATAAAGCAGTTTGTGGAGGCACTGCTGAACTGCCTGGTGCTGCAACTAGAATTGCCTGTGTTTTTTTACTTATGAGTTTTAACGCTTGACCAGTTAGAGAGGTGTCTTGACGTTGAAATGATTCTTGAGCAACGATTTTAATCCCATTTTTCTTTGCTAAATTCGCTAAGACTTTTCCCCAGTTTTCTCCATACGGATCAGCAGTACCGATAAATCCTAGAGTTGTAATTTTTCGCTTCACCATATCTTGCACAAGCGCTTCTGCGATGATTTCATCATTCTGAGTGGTCTTAAACACCCATTTTTTTTGATCCGTCATTGGCATTACAATCGAGGAAGTACCAACAGGTGCAAGAAGAGGTACTTTCGCTTTAGCAATTGTCCCTATCACTGCAGAAGCATTTGGTGAACCAGAAGGACCAATAATTGCATCAACTTTATTTTCTTTAATTAGTTTCTCGACAGCTTTGACAGATGCTGTAGGATCACTCGCATCATCAAGAGAAATATATCGAACATTTTCATTACCAATTTTTTTAGGTAATAAAGCAACTGTATTTTTTTGTGGTATACCTACCATTGCTACAGGTCCGGATGATGATGTCACAACTCCAATCGTGATATCAGCTTGAGCATAAGTGGCAATTGCGATTAAGCTTGTTGATAATAATAATTTTTTAAACATCATATAATCTCCAGTTTGTCCATTAACTGTTTATGTAATTAGAATTTATAGCTATATGTAGTAATGATTCGATTTTCAACAAAATCATTACCATTGGTTGTTCCTGCACCATATTTAGTAGTCGTGTCGATATACCTCCATTCTATACCCAACCCTTTAAAAGACCCTTCTGGAACGGTATAGCCGACAATGAAATTAGCTTCAGTTTCTTTATTATCTGGTAGGCCATTACGCTCTATGTTCGTACCATATAAATAACGCAAAGTCGTTCTTAAACCCGGCAAACCAACATTTTTAAAGTCATAAGAATAAAGTGCATGATAAGTAAGTTCTTCAGGTTTGATGAAACCTAAAGTTGACCAAGTATGTAGGAAAGGTTGAGGAGCGAATCCATCAAATGTTGGAAAATTGGTATCCCCGGAATTTTTTTGAACACCTGCAGCAAAACTATGTGAGCCATTTTGAATGTTGGCCTGAACGCCAAATGTTTTGCTATCTATGTTTCCATAGTATTTGTCACCAGCTTCACTGTTATGGAAATAACGTGCATCTAATTTGATTTTAGAGTCGCCAATTTGAGTGTTATATGCTGCATTTAAATAATGTTGGTTATAAATATCTTCGAGCTGACCAAACCAGTAAGAGCCTGAAATTTTAGGGCTAAAATTATAGTCTAAACCAACATAACTTAAACCATTACTTTCTATTCTTGCTTTACCTGGTGCAAACAAGCTTAGTTTTTCAAACTCATCATCATTACGCGCGTTTATATGAGTGATTCTTCCAGCTGAAAATTTTAAATTTTGAATCGCTTTCGTTTCAAATGCCGCACCAGCATATGTTGTCACCAACTGACGTGAATCATCAATAAATGCAACAGGTGTTCTTGGCGAAAGTTCCCCAACTAATAGCTCAGAATCTTTATATTTCAGCTTTAAGGTTGCACCAAATTTATTATAACTACGTTCTTGCTCATTTTTTATGAGATCAAATGGTAAGATCGAATCAGACCTTTCAGCATTATGATTTGATAATCTTAGTGCGTAACTTGAAGTCACGTCAAAACCCACCTGAACGGGTGTATTGGTATAACCTGAACTAAACTTTAGACCTAATGCTTGTGACCAACTACCAACATCAGGCTGTGTTGTGTTATTTCGATCAATAAAGAAATTTCTTAAATTTATTGTCGTTTGACTATCTTTTACCAAGTCCGCATAAACTGCTGTATTACAGCAAATTGCTAGTATTGCAAATGTAGGTAACTTTTTCACTCAACTTCCCCTTAGTTTTTTACTGATTTTCTCACTCAACCCTGTTTAATTTTTTCTATTCAGCTATATGAAATTTCATATATTCAACCCAATTCTTTTCCAATTCCATAGAAAATTCAATTTTCTTTTAAGTATATTTATATACCTTAATTAATAATTAAATCCCTTTTAAATCTTCATAGATTGAAAAAAGGCCAAATGATCTAACATTTAGCCCAATTTGATTTAATGAATACCCGCAATATCTTTTAGAATGGTGATAAAGGTATTCTTTTCTTGGTCACTGTATTTTGCAAATACTTCATTTTGATGCTCATCAGCTATATCAAATAAATAATGTGCGGTTTTTTTACCTTTATCCGTTAATTGGTAGAATTCTTCTGTTTCGACTAGTAGCTCATCCTTCTTAAGGATTTCCGCTGCTCTTTCTATTTCTCGCATAGGCATTGCTATATCACGTGGTAAATCATCTTTGCATGAACTTGCACCACTGCCTAGCACTAAAAGCATTCGAGCTTCACTCGTTCTAAAACCTGTGACTAATTGCTTTGGGATGTAATCATTTTGATAAAACTTGAATGCTCGACTCATGAGATAGGCAACATTATTATATAAGTTACCTTGATATAGTTGACCCAAATCATCAGTTTGGACCGGATTTGAATCTTTAATTCTTAACATTGGGTGTGGTGTTACTGCTGAGTACGCACCCTGGTGATATACTAATGGACTACGACCTTCATCTTGAAAATTAACGACCTTTCCAATAATAATCCAGTGATCCCCGCCTTCTACAATTTGAAATAATTCACATTCAAAAACAGCAGAGCAATTTTCCAGAACTGGAGCATTACCTACACCCAAACGGTAGTTTGCTCCTTCGAATTTATCAATATTGCGTTTAGCAAATTTATTCGATACCTCGATTTGTGATCCAGATAAAATATTGACTGCAAAATGACTAGAGTTTTTAAAAACTTCAAAACTGGTCGATTTTTTATCAATACTCCACAAGATTAAAGGTGGGTCTAATGAAACTGAGTTAAAACTATTGGCAGTTACACCCACTTTTTCACCTTGCGCATTTTGCGCTGTAATAATAGTAACCCCAGTTGCAAAATTACCGAGTGCTCTGCGGAATTTCATCGGATCAATAGCTTGTTCTTCCGATTTTTGATAACTATTCATTCCCTTCTCCTGAATCCCAAAATGACCTTCCATGATGGCAATTCAACTATTAAATATCTAAAACTAATCTCGGTGTTTTTGATCGAGAACAACACACTAAAATCTGCTCATTACTTTCTTTTTCTTCGTCAGTAAAGTAGACGTCTCGATGATCGGGTTCGCCTTCAAGCACATCACACATACACGTTCCACAAACGCCCTGTTCGCACGATAACTCGACTTTAATCCCTTCTCGCGCTAAAGCTTGCAGAATAGTTTCCTCTGGAGCTACTTGAATCGTTTTACCACTTTGTTGTGCAACAACTTCAAAACTAGCGCCACCTAAATCAATATCTACCTGAAAATATTCTTTATGTAATTGATCGGAACTAAAACCCTTAGACTCAGCAAGATTAATAATCCAATCCATAAATCCATTAGGACCACAGGTATATAAATGTGAATCTTTGGCAATATCTTTCATTGCGTGATCAAAAAATTCACGATGATTTGCACCATCATCTTTAAAATGGAAAGTTGTATAACTCGCTAAGGGACCTTGCTTGATTTCATCTACAAATGCAGCGGTTTGTTTAGAGGCTGCACAATAATGCAATTCAAATGACTTATTCTTATTCAATAAATCATAAGCCATGGTAATTAACGGTGTAATCCCAATACCACCACCAACTAAAACGCTGTGAGATGCATCTAACAATTGGAACAAATTTTTAGGATGGCTGACTTGTAGTTGCATCCCTTCAGAGATGTCATTAAACGCCGACAGTGATCCCCCTCTTGATGCTTCGTCTTTTAAGATCCCTAATCGAAAAACACCTTTTAAACTAGGATCTTGACATAGAGAATACTGACGGATTAAACCATTAGGCAGGAATAGATCGATATGTGATCCAGCTTCAATTTCAGGTAATGGAGACTCGGTTGCTGAAATTAAATCTAATACAACAACATTTTCCGCTTCTACTGATCTTTTATTTACTATTACGGAGTATTTTTCGTTCATAGTTTTCCCCTTTATGACTAAGCCAATGCTTAGCGCATAAATAGTCCTCCGTTAATATCCCATGTTGCTCCTGTCACAAAAGCTGCTTGTGGGGATGCTAACAAAGCACAAGTTTCAGCGATAAAACTCATACTGCCTAAAGCCTTAACAGGAATGTTATTGATAAACGCTTCCATTTTTTCATCTGAAACAACGCTGTGTACTATTGGAGACTCCATTGGTCCTGGTGCTACGGCATTTACCGTCACACCTTTAGCGGCAAATTCTTTTGCAAAAATTTTAGTCAAAGTTACGATTGCCCCTTTTGAAGCTGCATAATGCGCTCCCGTTGCAGTACCACCATTCTGACCAGCCAATGAAGCCATATTGATAATTCGTCCAAATCCTTTAGATGCCATATATTGACCAATAATTTGGCATGACTGAAATGTTCCTCGTTGGTTGACTTGTGTCACCCAATCAAAATCACTCGCAGTGATTTCAAGGACAGGAGTTGCTTTAGTTACTGTGGCGTTATTGATTAAAACATCCAACTTGTTGAAATGAGTTTCAATCCAACTCACTGCTTCTCTAAAGTCCTGCTCTACTGATATATCCAGTTTTAAGGGATACATTTGCGATGGATACTGACTCGCAGCTTTAGCACTTTCCGCTTTTTCTAAGGTACTTGCAGTTAAAATAACTTGATGCCCTTGTTCAGCAAAATATTCAGCAATCACATTACCTAAACCAGAGGCAGCACCAGTAACCAAAACAACTTGTGACATGGTCACCTCCTATAGAATGTAACTGATACCAGCTAAGGTATCTGTCGAATTGACTAGATTGATAATTTTACGGTCTATTTTGAGTTCGCCATTCTCTTGACGTATTAGCTCATAAATCACATCAGCAGTGTAATGACGCAAATTTTCTTTGCGAAACTCTCTTAAATTTTGTGCACAGCGTAAAATTATCTTGTGATCAGTTTCTTCAATAATTCGCACACGTGACAGGCTGCGAACAGTATTGGCCTTGGGAGCTGTCGAGATTGCTTCACCATTTTCTAAACGCTCTACACGTAATTGACGCATGTGGTGATTGTCATATGCATAGTTCAAATGGTTTTCGTAATCTGTCAATGATGGGTCTATTGGAATGATGTACTTACCATTTTCATTCCATAAACTTAACCATGCTTGATACTCTGAATGATCTAACATGTCAGCTTCAGCCCAAATGAATGCTGTAACTTCGTTCAAAAGATTTAAATTAATTTTCATGCTCTTCCCCTTAAGCCGTCATCAACTTTTTCCATTGTTGGTAAGCGCCACGCATGCCTGTTTCAGCACTCACGTCACTCTTCAGACCATCTTCAGTTTTGACTTCTCCTGGTAAACCACGGTTCAACATGATCCAAAGATCATTGCCCGCATTTGCACCATGCTGTACACGCTCCCAAGCTTCCGCATCATCTGGCGTACCAAAACCGAAAGGACCTTGGAAATGTTCATGTAGACGTAGGCGATATTGGTTGGCAATTTGTGGTCCACCATCCATCGTAATCACTGAGTGGTGAATTTCAGTTTTATCTACCGCTAATGGTTGCATTACACGGAAGAACGCCATAGAACATGCAATGTTAGGGAAAATATTTAAGTTAAAGCCCGAACCACCGACAGCACGGCAAATTCGACGAACTTCAAGTTCCTCATGACCTTCTTCACGTAGCGCTTGGGCAAGTTCTTCAAAACGCTCTTGGATTGGTCGCTCCATCAACTCTTCATCAAGATCTACCAGTTCTGGAATCATCACCATCACGCTGTGACCATTTCCTAGATCTTCAACATAGCCTGGTTGATTTTCAAAGTTGAAAAGCTCTTCTGTTTTTTCGTCTACAGAACTTAAGAATGATTTATGAACTAATGGGAAATGATACGCGTCAGTTGTATTTTCCAACTGAATCTTCCAGTTACCTGGGAATGTAAAACGATGTTCACCTAATACTTTGACTGGATAACCTGCGCCTTGCTTCATGAATAGATCAATCCACTTTTTCGCAGCACCTAAAAAGTCTTCTAATGGCTCAATATCGTCTTTGAAAGTCGCAAAGATCATGCCGTTATATTCTTCTACACGTAAGCTGATCAGTGGAAATTCAGATTTATCTAAACATTCGCCATAACTTTCAGGTGAAGGAACGCCACGCAATGTACCATCCAAAGCGTAACTCCAACCATGATATGGACATACAAAGCTATTTGTTTTGCCTTTTTTATGCTCACAAACTGTAGCAGCACGATGGCGACAGCGGTTGAGTAAAACGTGGACTTTTTTCTTGCGATCTCGTACAGCAACTACAGGTTGTTTACCAATATTAATCGTTTTATAACTACCAGCATCTGGAATTTCACTTGCATGAGCAACCCAAACCCAAGTGCTGTAGAAAATTTTTTCCATTTCATCTTCAAAGATTTGTGCATCTTTATATAAAGAGGTATGCACTCGGTCACTTTGAACTAATTCATTGTAATCAATTTCAATATTTTGAACTGGTATTGCACTATTCATCATGTATTCCCTTATAACTGTTTATGCAACTCAACCGACTTAATTTGATTGCGGTACTGGTAACTCATCATCACTAGTCCAATGCGTTACTGGTCGACTGAAAATATTTTCTGTTTGGAAGTGTTTGATTTTCCAAATGCCATTATTTTGTTGCTTAAAACGGATTGTCAGTTTGGCTGCATTCAAGTGGCTTGCACCCGTTTTGAAAGTTGATGTTTGCAACATCAACCAGTGACCAACAGCCACATCACCCTCAATATAAATTTGTTCAGAATTCACAAAATGTGCATTCATAACAAAATGCGAGTCCTTCAGCGTGTATGTTTTAAACATGTCATATACTGCCTGCCAAGACTCAAGCCGACCAAATGACTGGGCGTATTTTTTCCCTACCCCCTCCCAAATACACTCACGATCAAATAAATCCATCAGCGCTTCTAAATTTGTGTTTTGATTAAGTTCATCACAAATTTCCATATAGCGATTTAGGCAATTACGAATTTGATTCTGCGCTTCCAACTGTTGAAGACGTTGAAGAATGCTTTTGAGTTCATTAGAGTCGACCATATCGATATCCTTATCGTTGAATAATTAATTCACGACCAACTCTTGCTTCAACTTTGCAATACTTCCAAAGTTTATATGGACCTTCTCCGACCACAGTCGTACGGAATAAGTTACATGCAGCATGAACTGTTTCAATATCAGGTACATCAGCCAATAAATAGGTTGTCCAAGGCCAACCCGTACTTGCACCTACCATGCTTTGATCATCATCTAAGTTGCCGTATACATGCACGCCAGGTAAATCATGGATACCATTCCACATTTCACCAAATGCTGCCCACACTGCTTTTGCTTCTGCTGGCTCTGCATCAAAAAAGTTTTGGTTAATCCCCATACAGAACAATACGCGTAATGATTTTTTAGCTTCCATTTCGATTTCCTTCTTTTCGGTCATTTATAAATATCCAGGTGTCGGATTAAGCCCAAAGCTCATCGCACCAGCATTTTGTAAAGTTGCATCACCCATAAATGCATGCTGTGTCACGACATTCGTGTCATTCACAAAGCGACTAAATGGATGGTTGGTATAAATGGCAGTCATGCCAGCTAACATTTGCATTTTGCGTGTGACCTTTGCACAGACTCTTGCAGCATGTGTACAAGATAGACGCATATCACTAATTAAATGTGGTTCAGGTTTTCGTCCGTTGAGTACTTCTTCCCATACAATATCCATGGTGTTGTAGAACCATGTTCTTGCAGCTAGGAACTCAGCTTCAGCTTTCGCAAATTCGTACTGAGTGATAGGTCGATTAGCAATTTCTGCACCTCCAGTAATCGACGACTTACCTGGAGCTAATTTTCTAAATTCTTCCAATGACGCCGAGGCTACGCCAATTCCGACTACGGTAAGGACTTGAGTCGCCAAAGAGAGGGATGGATATTTGAAAAATGGTTCGCTGAGTTTAGATGGCTCACCCCGAACAAAAGTCCAATGCTCAGGTACAAGTACATTATCGACAATGAGATCGTGACTACCTGTGCCTTTTAAACCTACTGTATCCCACGTCATTTCAATTTTAGCTTTATGCGCTGGTAAAACAGCCATACGTGGTAAGCCATGAGATTCATTATCTTTGATCGGGGCAATGCCTACACCAACGATATCTGCACCTTTACAACCACTTGAGAATTTCCAACGACCTTTTACAACTAAACCCTCATCGGTCACTTGAGCAGCTTGCGGTGGAAAAATTCCACCAGCAAAAACGATATCTGGACCTTTTTTATAAAGTTCAGAAAGTGTCTCTTCAGGTAAACTCCCAAGATAAGCTGGGCTCATACCAAAACTTGCAACCCAACCTACTGATCCATCTGCTTTAGAGAGCCTTTCAATAAGTTCACAAAACGTACGCGGTGAAACCTCATCACCACCGAAACGTTTAGGAACTAAAGCACGATATACCCCAATTGATTTCAGTTTTTGAATAATGTCTTGACTCACGTATGCTTGTTCGTCAAATTCACCTGAACACGCTCGCTGTCTAATCTCTTGACATAATTCTTCAAGATCAATCAAGCTCTCTGTTTGATCTTTGGCTAAATTGCTCATTTGCCACCTCCTTGTGAATGCTTCGTAATATCGACAATGTGTTGTGCAATAGCACACAATTTTTCATCTTCACCATGCTTAGCAATTAATTGCATACCGACAGGTAAGCCATTTGATGTTTCATATGGAATCGTAAGCGCTGGATGGCCCGATAGATTGAATGGTCGCACGAGCTTAGTTAAATTGAGGAAAGCAACAGTATTTTCAGCTTCGTCTAATTTAGGTGGAAATTGAGGTAGTGTCGGCAGTATCAAAACATCAACATTGTTGAGTAAATCATTGATCTGCTCTGTGAATTGAGTTCTTATTAATTCAGCATTTTCTACATCTTGTTGAGTGGTTTCAGATGCTTTTAATAAACGCTGCTGAACATCATTGGCTAGAAGTCCAGTTTGAGTAAGATCATGATATGCACCCCAAGTTTCGTAATTAATGATCGACATACCTGCTTGATATGCCTCATCAATATTGTCTATGAATAGATTTTTTTGAGGTAAATCAATTTTTGTTAACTCAGCATCTAAGACACGCCAAATTTCAGATTCCGCTTCGACACGTAATATTCCTAATTGAATCTGCTGTAGATCGATTTGGATTTCGTTAAATGTAGGATCAATGATCTGCATAGCAAGAATCAGATTGTTGATATCTGATGCGAATGGTCCGACGCAGTCTAAAGTGGTATCTTTTGGCCAAACACCATCACGACTTACACGACCAAATGAAGGTTTTAATCCATACACTCCACAGCAAGCGGCTGGCATACGAATTGAGCCACCAGTATCCGTACCAATACTGAAGTCTGCTAGACCTGCCGCAATAGCTGCAGCCGAACCACTGGAAGAGCCTCCTGGAATAAGTTGCGGATATTTAACATTTAATGGTGTTCCGAAGTTTTTGTTTATTCCAGTTATACCGAATGCAAGTTCATGAAGATGAGTTTTTCCAATAATTTTGCAATCACTGCTGAGTATATTTTTTATAATTTCAGCATGTGAAAATGCAGGGCATGCTCCACTGCGCGCCTGAGTTCCAAGTGTCGTCACTTCATTTTGTATATCAATTGAGTCTTTAACCACGACTCTAATTTTTCCATCTCCTAAAGAGAGACTTCTAGATATAATATTCAATTCACTTTTCCATGTATTTTTATACTCAACATCAATATCTGAAAAATTAATGTATTTGTCAAGTTATTTTGAAATAAAATAATCTTTGTCTTTTTTCTTGTATAATCAATTATATTTTTTTAAGTTTAATTGCTGCTCATGTTAAAAAATTTTGAAAATTATTTGCCAAATAACGATCCCAAAAGTTTGGAAAATTTCCCATTTTTTTGGATATCTCAAGTTAATGGTAAGTATTCCCAATTGATTGATAAATCTTTAAAAAAAATAGGTCTCGATAATACAAAAAGAAAAATCATTTTGAGTACAAATGCTCTCGGTGAAGCCAATATCACTGAAATAGCAAATTTAGCAACAATCAAATTAACAACTGCAACTAAGGCAATCTATAGATTAGTCGAAGAAGGTATAGTTGAAGTTTTCTCATCCCCTCATGATGAAAGGATTTCTATGGTGAAGCTCACTGAAAAAGGATATGGTCTTGTGGATGAAATTAATCAGATCAATCGTGTTACTTTAGCTGGTATATTAAATTCTTTTGATGAACAAGAACTTGAGTCACTAAATTTACAATTAAAGAAAATATTCAATTTAATGCCAAATAGGTAAAAAGACTAAAATCTTTTTACCTACTAACGCTTATTTCATAATTTCATATTGTGGAATAAGCTGATTAAATCGCAAATTTTCAGCGAATTTTGATATGACATTTAGTTTATATTGATAAATATCCATGCTTTCATATTTGTAAAAACCTGATAGTTCTCTAATACCATTTCTATTTTCCCTCATATTTTTTTTGATAATATCAGGGGCTTTGTAACGCTCACCAAGTTCTTCTCTCAAATACTCAGAAGCATGATACAAAATATCTCCTCCACCCCAATCGATAAACTCTAGCATACCTAACACTGAAAAACGCAAACCAAAACCTGTACGAATCGCTTTATCAATATCCTCAGCACTTGCTACGTTTTCTTCAACCATTCTCGCTGCTTCATTCATTGCCAATGCTTGAATTCTTGGAACAATGTATCCAGCAACTGCATTACAAATCACAGGGACTTTACCAATTGCCTCAAGTAATGTTTTTAGTTTTTCTACTGCTATATCAGCAGTATGCTCAGATCGGCTTAGCTCAACTAAAGGCATTAAATATCCAGGATTAAGCCAATGCGCATTAACAATACGTTCTGGATGAGAAATTAATTTTGCTATATCAGTGACCAAAAAGGTCGAAGTCGTTGATGCCACAATACAGTTTTTAGAAATTAAGGGTTCCAACCACCGAAAACAATGTTGTTTATGAGTCATTATTTCAGGTACACCTTCAATAATTAATTCACAATTTTTCCAATCAATAGTTTGATTATCTTTGAAATAGAAATGAATTCTTTCTTTTAATACTTTACATTGATCATTCACTAACATCCCGATATGTTCTAAGAGATGCAACTCTTGGTCGAGGCTGTCATTCCATTTTTGCAGAAATTCATTTTTTTCTGCTGGGTTTCGATCTTTTACGTCTACAAGTGCAATCTCAATTCCTGCATATGCGAATGCGATCGCAATCGCATTACCCATTCTGCCTGCACCTACAATAATAATATTTTTAATCATGCAGATTGCTCTCCGGAGTTCAACAGGTGTTTTAATTGTTGCTGTGTTAAATCAAATAACCCTAAATTTTCAAGAGTGCGACCCTCACTATACAAATCCCTATCAGTAATTGATGATGCGATATTCAGAAGCCCTTCAGCAATCGGCGTTTTGACTCCAACATACTTACCAACCGATACAATAAATGACAGGCCTAATCGTGTGTCTTCGAGCATATACCGATGTGAATGTAAATCTATTTTCTCGCGCCAATCGCCACTGTCAGTCAACTTACCATGTGCCCCCCTACCATACATCCACTCATCTCCTTCACCCTCTTTATTGTAATGATCTGCGAGTGGGAAATGCTGTTTCGAGTATCCCAATGCTTCACGAATATTCATTCGCTCTTGATCTAATAAGCTCGTTACTCTCCTCACTGAAGGTTGAGTACCTTCATTATGAATATCCCATACATCAAAATGTTCTAAAGGTGCAGCATTGAGCATAATTAATGGAGGATGAATAATGGGTCCTGCATTCATTAAAGCTCCACTCAAAGCATCCTCTATAGGCTCGATGCTGTCATAAGCTTGCTTTAATACTCTAATAGCATGATCTTTTAATTTTGCTGGATAGACCCCAGTAGGCAATCGCGTCGCATATACACTAATCACGATAGAATTCGGACTATGTTTTCTTACTAAATATGGCAAAGTACCCGTTTCAGCAAAAGCCACGTCAGACTTATTTCCAACTTTAAGCATTGCTTGAGCAAATAGGTATGTTCCAAAAGTACCTGGGGGTAAAAATACGACTTGACCAGATGTTAAGTAGGGTGCTATTTCAATCGATAAATCTTCATGGCTTGTTGCGGGTAAAGGAATAATAATCAATTCAGCGTTTTCAATAGCTTTGGATAAATCAGTTTCAAGTTGGATTTTTTGATGTTCATCCCCAACAGATACTGTTCTAGTGCCACGAAAGTCTTTTACAGTAAGCTCACCATATTTCGCTAATTCTTTTAGTGAATCTCGATCTCTTCGCCATAATTTAACTTCGTGATTTTTTTCCGCCATTTCCACTGCTGATGCATAACATCCATGTCCACCGCCAAGAACTGTGATTTTCATTTTCTTCCCTTACATATTTATTGTGTATTGTGATAGTAGGAAAGATTCTTCCTTTTACTCGCGTCAAAAAGCGGTGCTGCTATTCGAATTACGAATTTATTTCTATTAATTTGTTTTGTTTCACGGTTTCTGAAGGCGTGCATCCATAACGTTTTTTATAAAGCCGAGTAAAGTGTCCAAAACTTCTTACACCATGAGCATTGAAGATATCAATTATAGGCTGATCAACCTGAGTGTGTTTAAGTTCTTGATGAACTCGGTCCAATTTGATTGATGTCATGAAACTGAGAGGCGTTTGGTTCAAATAAGTATTAAATCCCTTTTGAAGCGTTCTTACCGAGACTTTTACAAGCCTCGCAACTTCCTCAATCGAGATTGCTTCCATATAATGTTGCTCAATCAAATGAGCTGCATTTTTAATATAACTTGGGATGAGTTGATTTTTTTTATCTGCGATTCGTTCACTGAAATTATGTGGAATTTTGATCAATAATAACTCAGTCAAATATGAACTAAAGCTATCAGAAATTTGCCACCAGTTTTCAATGTTTGAATATGCAAAGCATAAGTAGTTCAGTGTTTCTAAAATTGAAATTCTTTCTTCAGACGTATAGGAAATGCCACTATCGAAAATAAGATTTTTTTGAGGGATATATCCCAACAAGCGATATAAAACAGTGTTAATCAACTCATGATCAATTTTTAATATAATATTTCTACATTTGGCTTTGAGTTCAATTCTATTTTCAAAATGAGGATGAGAAACTGTAAGTAATCCAGGACGTTGTTGATAAGTTGAATGATCATATTTGACTTTACATTCCCCTTCCAAATTAAATCTAAACAGATAACTTTGACACTCAGCACCAAAACTAATTTGAACTGGAGCGTTGTAACTTAATTCAAATAGTGCAACTTGACCAAATGAAAACCCACTTAATTTTACTTCTAAAGATTCATCATTCAATACTTCAAATTGATGAGGGCACAAGTATTGTCCTATCACATCTCTAATCTGAAAATAATCTTTTGAAGACAATAAGTTGAATTTCTTTAAAAGTTTCAGATTCGATAAATACATGATAGGTGTACCCTCATTATTTTATTCAGACATGATTTATTTAGACTCAACTTGCAAACTATTTTCGAAGGCTTTACAACCCACTTTCAATAATACAAAGCAGATTATGCATGATATTGCACCAACAATAGATATCGATGAACCGACCATTAAAGGATTTTCAAAAAAACGATCCGTAATTAAAGCCACTAATGTGGTACCAATACCTAAAGCAATCAAATTACTGATGAGTAAAAAGATAGATGAGATTTGGGCACGTAATTGATTTGGCGAAAGCATTTGCATTGCTGTTGTTGAGATCGGCATTGGGAAAGAAGCAAAAAACATTGCAACAACCAACAATGTAACTGATAGCCATAATGCATTAACTTGTGAAAACAAAATCATTGGAATAATCAGACCTACAATTCCAATCACCCCCACAAACATAGGCGAATCTTTTCTGCCTTTTTGAATAAAATAATCATTCATCCAACCAGCCGAAAATACACCCAAAGTATTTGAAATCAGCAACACGGCACCCAACATATAACCCACTTCAGTAGCTGTCATATTGTAATGTCGTATGTAAAATGCAGGTGTCCAGCTAATTAAGCAAAACAATGCCATGGCATAAAAAGTAAATCCCAAATAATGACATGTAAATGTTTTTTTATGCTTTTTCAAAAATTTAAAAGTATCACTAAGCTTTACTTTTACCACGTTCCCCTGCGCATCGACCATTTGCCCTTTACGCTTAGGATCTTTAACAGTTAAAAGTACCAATATGCCAATAATGACTCCTGGTAAACCTACTAAAATAAACGCCACTTGCCATGCCTTTAACATTCCAAATAAGGGTACAGCAATAAGAGACATGTCCTTGAGTAATCCAATGACAAAACCACCTACTAAGAATGCGATTCCCCCACCAACAAAAGATCCAATCGAATAAATAGCGACAGCTCGACCCAATTTATCTTTTGCAAACATATCACTAAACATTGAATAGGCTGCAGGTGACAAAGCAGCTTCACCAATTCCTACGCCCATTCTGCTCAAAAACAACTGGATAAAGTTCTTACTTAAACCACATAAAGCTGTTGCAATGCTCCAAAATACAATCCCGGCAGCAATTAATTTTGGTCTTGAGAATCGATCTGCGATATAAGCCAATGGAAGACCCATGAATGCGTAAAATAAAGAAAAAGCTAGTCCATGGAGTAGACTGAATTGCGTGTCTGTTAAATTCAAATCTGCTTTTATCGGTTCAATCATCAAAGCCAAAATTTGACGATCGATAAAAGAAAATATATATGCAACCATGCAAAGTATTACAACATACCAAGCATAAATATCCTTTTTTTTTGCATCATTACTCTTTAACTCGGAAATTTTTTCCATCGAAATCATCCTAAATATTTTATAGATCAGCGCTATCCCTATGACAAATCCATGCCAATTTATGCTGATTTATAAAATTAATATCATTTTTAACATTATTATTCTATTTATTTTTCCATTAAATATTACATATAAATAGATATTTTATATTAATCTAATCATAAAAATTATTTCATGCTCTTCAATTCGTCTAGATAATCTAATATTTGTTTGATGTATTCATTATTATCGATACTTCTATAGGCAACTGTAATTGGACTTTCAGCCTCATTATCTAGAATTGGTATAAATTTCAAATTTTTCATACCTATAGAGCATGCACTCTTTGGAATAATACACCCCCCCTCACCAGATGACACCATTCCCAATGCCATATGGATTTCTCTCGTCTCGATCAGATTTTGGGGAATTAAGTCAAGTTCAGAGAATATTCCTTGAACAAAAGTTGAGAAGTTTGGTTTAGGAGTATTTGGATATATATAAATATGTTCGTTGACCAATTGTGATAAATGTACTTCCTTAACATTTTGGGTCACTAATGTATGATCTTTGTGCACTGCTAAAAAAAGTTGCTCTCTTTCGATCACTATTCTTTTTATTGAAGGATCACTAATTCCTAATCGACCAAACCCAATATCAATTTTTCCCAATTTCAAAGCTTCTACCTGGTCTCTGGTTCCGCATTCCACTAATTCAACTTTTATATTTGCAATATGCTTTCTTAAATAATCAATGATCTCAGGTAATTTCCAATAAAAAAGCGAACCAACATACCCAATTCGTACCGTAGTATCTGTCACTTTATATCGATTTACCATCGATTTAGCATGTGCTGTTAAGGTCAGTATCTGTACAGCATATTGGTAAAAAAATTCTCCAACTTCAGTTGTTTTGATCGGTCTCATGCCTCTTTCAAATAATACGACACCTAACTCTGACTCTAAGTTTTTGATTTGTCGTGTAAGTGGTGGTTGTGCGATACATAATTTTTCAGCAGCTTTTGTAATACTTTTTTCTTCGACCACAGTAGCAAAATACTTTAATGTTCTTAATTCCATTGAAATTTCCTCAATCCATACTTTTTTAGTATTTTAATATACTACTTAACCTCTATTTTCAATACTTTATTTCAAATAAGGTATTTAGCATATATTAATGGAATATATTGCTGCATGTACAAAAATATTGAAACCTTGCTCGTTGAAATCCCGACGATCCGCCCACACAAGATGGCGGTCGCAACGATGCAAACTCAAACCTTAGTCCTCATTAAAATCGAAACTTCGGATGGTTTCATTGGTTGGGGCGAAGCAACCACCATCGGTGGCTTAGGCTATGGTGAAGAAAGCCCTGAAAGTATCAAGACCAATATCGATACTTATTTTGCTCCACTACTCAAAACTTTTACTGATCTCAACGTTGCTCAAATTATGCAAGTGTTGAAGAAGAATATTAATGGCAACCGTTTTGCAAAATGTGCCATTCAAACTGCTTTACTCGATATTCAAGCTCAACGTTTAGGCTTGCCTCTGTCTGAAGTGTTAGGTGGCCGTCTGCGTGACAGCGTCCCTGTACTTTGGGTGTTGGCTTCTGGTGATACGGATAAAGATATCGCTGAAGCAAAAAAGATGATCGAAGCCAAGCGTCATAACTTCTTTAAATTAAAAATTGGTTCTCGTGCTGTAGAAGCAGATGTTGAGCATGTTCTCACCATCAAAAAAGCGTTAGGCGCTGATATTTCTATCCGTGTCGATGTGAACCGTGCTTGGTCTGAGTTAGAAGCGATCAAAGGTATTCAACTGCTGCAAGATGGTGGTGTGGATCTAATTGAACAGCCATGTGCGATTGACAATATTGATGCCATGGAGCGTTTAACTCGTCGTTTTGATATTGCCATTATGGCGGATGAGTCATTGATGGGTCCAAGTACAGCTTATCGTTTAGCGAAGCGTAATGCCGCTTCTGTGTTTGCTGTAAAAGTTGCTCAGTCTGGTGGCCTACTCGAAGGTCGTGATGTAGCAACCATTGCAAACCTCGCTGGTGTAGATC